>CALXSO010000078.1 GCA_944391155.1 uncultured Clostridia bacterium | reverse complement strand
TAAAAATATAAAAAAATTATTATATGCAAATTTTTTTAGTTATTGAATACATTTTTTTTTTAAGTTAATAATAAATATAAGATTTTAATTTAACCAGAGAGTAAGGCAATTTTATATTATTAAATATA
Organism: uncultured Clostridia bacterium; assembly: GCA_944391155.1. Taxonomy (GTDB): domain Bacteria; phylum Bacillota; class Clostridia; order TANB77; family CAG-508; genus CAG-269. Next base: position 9,607 of record CALXSO010000078.1, on the reverse strand, counting down.
GGTTTATAGATAAATCTATTTAAAAATCTAAATTTATTTTTAAAGGGGTCAAAATGAAAAAAAAGTTAAAAATAATCTTTTTAATTTTATTATTAACTATTATATATAGTTATACAATTATTATCGGATATTTACCAGATAATTTAGTTTTATTTGAAGGAGAGAATTTAGAGTTACCATCTATTTTTGGAATTTTTTTTAATTTAGATAATGAAAATGCAACTTTGGAGACATCATCTAGTGAAGCTAGGAAAATTTCTGATGAGGTAGGGGTTACAAATATGGAAGTGAGCCTTTTTAATAAGTTTTTGATTAAAGAAGTAGAAGTTAGTGTTTTACCTAAAACTAAAGTTATACCAGTTGGAAATTTGGCAGGAGTAAAGTTATATACTAATGGTGTATTAGTTGTTGGTATGTCTGAGATTCAAGGAATTGATAATAAAATTTATAAACCATATGAAAAAACCGGTATAGAAGAAGGAGATACAATAATTTCAATTAATAGTCAAACGATTCATAGTACAGAAGATCTGATAGAAACTGTGAATGAATCTTCTGGACAAGAAGTTAAAATTGATTATGTCAGAGATAACCAGACTTTGCAATGTAGTATGACACCTGTAAAAACATCTGAAGAAGAATATAAATTAGGATTGTGGGTTAGAGATAGTGCAGCAGGTGTAGGGACGGTTACTTTTTACGAACCAAAATCAGGATCATTTGGTGCTTTAGGACATGGAATAGTTGATATTGATACCGAAAAATTAATAGATATTTCATCTGGTGAATTTGTGACAACTAAAATATTGAACGTACAAAAGGGAGAAAAAGGAAATCCAGGAAGAATACAAGGTACTATTGATAATCAAAAAAATATAGGCATTATTTCAAAAAATACCAAATTTGGAATTTATGGTAGAGTAGATAATATAGATACATTAAATTTGCAAAAATCTAAAGAAATGGAGGTTGCATCTCGAGATGAAATTCATACAGGTGATGCAACTATATTGTCAACTTTAGAAAATGGAAATACTGAAGAATATAAAATAGAAATCGTAAAGATTTTTAAGGAAAATAATTATGATAATAAAAGTATGCAAATAAAGGTAACTGACGAAAAATTATTGGAAAAGACAGGAGGGATAATTCAAGGTATGTCTGGTTCACCTATTATACAAGATGGTAAGTTTATAGGTGCTGTTACACATGTTCTAGTAAATGACCCAGAAGAAGGTTATGCTGTTTTTGCTGATATAATGCTAAAACAGTTAAGCATAAATTAATAAAAATATTATCGCTGAAATAAAATACTAAATGATATGAAACAGTTACTATTCAAACTTAATTTTGTTGAGTAGACCAAAATTTTGATATATAATATTTTTTGTTAAAGACCAATAAGTTAGACCTAAAATTTTTTTCGACAAAAAATATTATATATCAAATTTTTAGTTGTCTCACCTTTATGCTACACTGGAGTGTAACGAATTGTAACATGAATTTTAAATAAATATGAAATTTTAAATAAATATGAAATTAAATTGACAATTATTAAACGTTATAATATAATTTGTTCATACTAAAGAAACAAATTCAAACTAATCTATTGTAAGGAGGTGATAAAATGGAAAAAGAATTTGAAAGGGTCTTTATGGAATTAGGAAAAATAAACCATAGACTTGATAATGTTGAAAAAAAATTAGAAACGCATGACCAAAAATTTGAAAAACAAGACAAAAAAATTGATCAAAAGTTTAAAGAACAAGATGAAAGAATAGACCAAAAATTTAAAGAACAAGATGAGAGAATAGACCAAAAGTTTAAAGAACAAGATGAGAGAATAAACCAAAAGTTTAAAGAACAGGATGAGAGAATAGATCAGAAGTTTAGAAATCAAGATAAGAGAATTGATGATAAATTTGATAAGTTTTCAAAAGAAATAGCAAAAGAATTACAAAATATGATGCAAGTTATCAGTGAAAATCAGCAAAAGAATTTAAAAATTATTTGTAATTTAATTAAAGAAACAGCAGAAAGACAAGATAAGAGAATGGATGAGTTTGAATTAAGATTGCAAGCGAATGAATTCGATATAAAAGTAATAAAACAAAAATTGGGTTAAAAATAACACATATTTATGGGGGGATATGTGTTATTTTTTTTCAACTAATAAATCACCAATTTGTGTAACAGTTCCAGCACCTAGAGTCAAAATAATATCATTTTCCTTAACATTATTTTTTAAATAGTTTATACATTCTTTAAAATCAGGTATATACATAGCTTTTTTTCCAAAAGATTCAATCTTATTTGCTAAATCTTGAGAACTAATATTATATGTATTATTTTCTCTTGCAGCATAAATATCTAATAATATGATATGATCAAAATTTAAAAGAGAGTTTGCAAAATCATTTAATAAATTTTTTGTTCGACTATATGTATGTGGTTGAAAAACAACCCAAGATTCATTATATTTTTTATTTTTTAAAGAATTTGCAGTAGCTGTTATTTCTGTTGGATGGTGACCGTAATCATCAAATACACGAGCTTTATTAACTTTTCCTTTAAATTCAAAACGTCTATGTGCACCAGTGAATTTTTTCAAGGCTGTTTGTATAAAATTTTTATCTATGTTATATGAATCACATAAAGATATACATGCTAAAGCATTTAAAACATTATGAATTCCTGGTATAGAAAGACTAATTCTTGTATACAATTTTTTATTTTTATAAACATCAAATGATGCAAATCCATCATCGTCAAAGACTATATTATCAGCATAAAAATCAGAATCTTTATTAGAAATGCCATATGTTATTTTTTTTGCATTAGTATAATCTAATAAATCTAAGCAATTATTATCATCACCATTTACTATTAATAAACCATCTTTTGGCAATAATTTAACATATTTTATAAAAGATTTTTTTATGTTCTCAAAAGTTTTAAAATAGTCTAAATGATCATTATCAATGTTTAAAATAACTTCGGCTTTAGGTGAAAATTTTAGAAAACTTTCTACATATTCACAAGCTTCAATAATAAAATGTTCACTATTGCCAACTTTATAATTTCCATCAATTTGTTTTAAATAAGCTCCTACTTGAATACTAGGATCTGTTAAAGCCTCTAAAAAGCAAAGGGAAATCATTGAAGTTGTAGTTGTTTTTCCATGAGTTCCAGAAATACAGATAGTATCTTTAAAACATCTTGTAAGCTCCCCTAAAAAATCAGCTCTTTCTATAGTTGGAATGTTATTTTTATGAGCTTCTAGCATTTCTGGATCATCTTTTTTTATTGCAGCTGAATATACAACAATATCTGCTTTTTTAACGTCATCTATTGAATGACCAATTTTTACAGTTATCCCCATTTTGTTTAATTTGTCTGTGGTTTCTGAATGTACCCAATCAGAACCAGTAACATTGAATCCCCAATTTTTTAATATTGCGGCAATGCCACTCATACTTACTCCACCAATTCCAATCATATGTATATTTTTATATTTTTTTAAATTATTTATATTTGGCATTCTTTACACTCCTAATGATATATTTTTTGTAATTATTAATTTATTTTTCTATAACAGATAAATTATATAATGTAAATGTATATTTTTCAAGACTTTTGTATAAATTAGTTATATATTTATATATCAATATTTCAATTGATTTATCTTATACTACACTGAATTGTAATTTAAATTAAATTTTTTGTTTTATTATAATATTTTTATATATCCTGATTTAGTATTTTTTGATGACAAGATTGCTTAAAAAGGATATAGTACAATTAATTTATTGTAAATCATTATTATTATATGATTGAAAAAAATATATATTATAGAATTTATAATATATTCTTATATATTTTTTAAGAATAACTATTTTTCATTTAATATTTATTTTGTTATAAAATGTAATATATTCTATATAGTTTATTATATTATATATAACAAAAGAAGTTATCTTTAAAAAGAAAAAATATTAAAAAAATGTAAAAAAAAGAAGGAAAAAGACTTTTTATAGAGAATAATATAATTGTACATATGTTAAAATATGTATAATTAAATACTTAAGGAAGGCGGTGCACGCAAAATGCAAATTACAGATGTTCGTTTAAGAAAAGTAAATTCAGAAAACAGAATGAAAGCTGTTGCTTCTGTAACATTTGATAACGAATTCGCAGTACACGATATTAAAGTTATCGAAAGTCAAAATGGATTATTTATAGCTATGCCTAGTAGAAAAACTCCAAACGGAGAATTCAGAGATATAGCTCATCCAATTAATGCTGAAACAAGAGAGAAGATTCAAAAAGCTATATTAGAAGCTTATGAAGCTCCAGAAACAGAGGGATCAGCAGAATAATTTATAAATTAAAAAAGCACTAAAGAAGTGCTTTTTTTGTTATATGTATAGGAAACAATATGAAACTTTAAGTTACACAGACTTAAAGTGAAAATAAATCTCTAAGATTTTATTTTCAAAAGAAAATCGGCTTTTATCTTGACCATATACGGATTTTTCCGTATACAACAAGAAAGGTTACCTATAAAGAGACCCGCGTAAGCCTTACTGATGTAGCTTTGTTACCTTTCTCATAGTATAGGAAAAAAATTATTTATATCTTAATAGTTTTTCTAATATCTGAATAGCATTTGTAGCAGCACCTTTTCTCAAGTTGTCAGCAACTACCCATAAATTTAGTCCATATTCAATACTATAATCTCTTCTAATTCTTCCAACAAATACTTCATCATATCCATCAGCCTTTGTAGCAATAGGATAACGTTGTTTTTCTATGTCATCAATTACAATAATACCAGGGAAGTTTTGTAATAAAATCTTAATATCATAAATGTCAAAATCTTTTTTTAATTCAACATTTATGCATTCGCTATGACAGTTCTTAACAGGAACACGAACAGTGGTAGCTGTAATGGCTATATTATTATCATGAAGAATCTTTTTAGTTTCATTTATCATTTTATGTTCTTCTTTAGTATATCCATCTTCAGTAAAATCATCAATTTGAGGAATACAATTATTGTAGATTGGATATGGAAATTTTTTCAAAGGTATATTTGCTGGACCATTTTCTAAATCTTCAATACCATGTCTTCCAGCACCAGATACAGCTTGATATGAAGAATAAATTATTCTTTTTATTCCAAAATTATCATAAATAGGTTTTAAAGGTAAAACAGCTTGTATTGTAGAACAGTTAGGATTAGAAATTATACCATTATTAGTAAAAATATCTTCAGAATTGACTTCAGGAACAACTAAAGGAACATTTTCATCCATTCTGTAAATACTGCTATTATCAATTACTGTACAACCTTTTTCTACTGCAATAGGAATAAATTTTTTAGAGATATTTCCCCCAGCACAAAATATTGCATAGTCAAAACCGGAGTCAAATGAATTTTCTTTTAATTCACATATAATATAGTTTTTTCCTAAAAATTCGATTTTTTTACCAGCAGATTTTTTTGAAGAAAATAGAGTATATATGCAATTTGGAAAAGATTTCTCTTCTAAAACTTTTAAAACAGTTCTACCAACTAATCCTGTACTTCCAACAATAGCAATTTTTTTGAAAACTTTCATTTTATCATCCCTTATTTTGAATTTAGATTTTTGAGGATATCTATAAACCTGTTTGCTTATAGTATTATAGTATGAATGAGAAATAAAAATGTTAAATTATAATTCAGTGTGGTATAAAAGTAAGCTAACCGAAATGTTGATATATAAATATTTTTGTAAAAAAAGCTTTAGATTTACCTATTGGTCTTTATCTAAAAATATTTATATATCAACCTTTAAGACTACTCTACAAAATAAAGTCTGAATTGTTACATATAAATTTAAAATATACAAAAAAATGTTTGCAAAAGTATTGACAAAATAAAAACACATGATATAATACAAACAAACATTTGCAAAAGGAGGCAAAAAAATGATAGCTACTTTACAAATAAAAAATATAGGAATAATAGAAGATTTATCAATAGATTTTAGAAAAGGTTTAAATGTACTTACTGGTGAAACTGGGGCAGGTAAAACATTAATAATAGATTCACTCATGATTTTATCAGGAGGGCGTTTTTCTAAAGATATGATTAGGAAGGGTGAAAATAATTCATATGTTGAAGCTTGTTTTTATGAGCCAAATAATGAAAATTCAATAGAAGGAAATATAATCATTTCAAGAGAAATAAATCTAAATGGAAGAAATATGTGTAAAATAAATGGAAGAATGGTTACTGTTAATGAATTAAAAGAATTCATGTTAAATATTATAGAAATTCACGGACAGAATGATAATCAAAACATTTTGAATCCAAAGAACCATTTAAATTATTTAGATGGATTTATAGGCGTAGAGGTAGAAAATATTTTAATAAAATATGGACAAAAATATAAGGAGTACCTAGAATTAAAAAAAGAATTAAAAGAAAATTATGGCGATGGAAAAGAAAGAGAAAGAAAATTAGATTTATTAAAATATCAGATAAATGAAATTGAAAGTGCACATTTAAAAGAAAGAGAAGATGATCAATTAGAAGAAAAAAGAAGAGTAATAATGAATGCAGAAAAAATTATAGAAAATGTGAAACAGGCTAGCAATTGTATAGGTGAAAATTGTATAGATTATTTAAGTGAAGCAATAAGGGCAATGGAGAAAATTGAAAACATAGATAAAGAATATGAAAATATTTCTAATAATTTAAAAAATGCATATTATGAGATACAAGAAATATCAAGAGATTTGATGGATAAAAAAGACGAAATATGTTTTGATGAGGAGGAAAGAAATTATGTAGAAGAAAGACTTGACTTAATTCATTCATTAAAAAGAAAATATGGAAATACTATATCGGAAATTTTGGATTATTCAAAAAAAATAAAAGAAGAAATTAGTCAAATAGAAAATTCAGAAGAAAATATTATTAAAATAAATAGAAAATTAGCAGAAACAATAGCAGAAATGAATGAATTAGCAATACAAATAAGTAACATAAGAAAATGTAAAGCACAAATTTTATCTGATAAAATTAATAAAGAATTAGAAGATTTAGAAATGAAAAATGCAAAAATTAGTGTAAAAGTTGAATACAAGGAAAATGAATTTTATAAAACTGGTAAAGATGAAGTAACTTTTTTTATAAAAACAAATGTTGGAGAAGATGAAAAAGAACTAACCAAAATAGCATCTGGGGGAGAAATGTCAAGAATAATGCTTGCAATAAAGAAAGTACTTGCTGATACAGATAAAGTTTCTGTTTTAATTTTTGATGAAATTGATACAGGAATTAGTGGAAAAGCAGCAAATCGTGTGGCAAATAAATTGTCTTTAATAGCAAAAAACCATCAAGTTTTATGTATTTCACATTTACCTAATATAGCAGCTTTTGCAGATTCAAACTATTTTATAAGTAAAAATGTTACAGAAGATAGGACAAGTACTAATATAAAAAAATTGAATGAAGAAGAAACAATAAAAGAAATTGCCAGAATTTCTTCTGGTGAAATAAATGATATAACATTAAAATATGCAACAGAATTAAGACAACGAAAAGCCTCTTAAATTTTATTAAATATACAATTTATTTGTCGTTTTGATATTTTTATTAGAAAGTTAATTTTCAAAATATTATTTAATTTTAAAGCAAAAACATATTATGAGAATGGAATTATTTGAATAAAAAAGAAGCAATGGGAAAAAATAATATTACTTAAGATTTTAAGAAAGGAGAGAGATTGTTATAAAATTAAAAAAATTTAACAATCTAGTGAAAATATGAAAGATTATTTGGGAATAAAAGCAATTGAAGCACTTGAAATATTAGACTCTAGAGGCAATCCAACAGTTCAAGTGGAAGTGGTTACAGAAGGAGGTTTTTCTGGAATAGCAATGGTGCCATCAGGGGCATCTACAGGGAGTTTTGAAGCAGTAGAAATACGTGATAATGATAAATCAAGATTTTTAGGAAAGGGCGTAACTAAGGCGGTTGATAATGTAAATAAAAAGATAGCAAAAAAATTAATTGATATGAATGTATATGAGCAAAGAAAAATTGATGAAGAATTAATATTATTAGATGATACATTAAATAAATCTAATTTAGGTGCAAATGCAACGTTAGGAGTTTCTTTAGCAGTAGCAAAGGCAGCAGCTAATTCTTTAGGAATGGAATTATATAGGTATATTGGAGGAATATATGGTAATGAATTGCCAATTACAATGATGAATATTTTAAATGGAGGAAAACATTCTGACAATAATATAACAATACAAGAGTTTATGATAATGCCTATTGGAAGTATAACATTTGCGGAGAGATTAAAAAGAGGAGCTGAGATTTATCATACTTTAAAATCAGTATTAAAGAATAAAGGATATTCAGTTGCTGTAGGTGATGAAGGTGGTTTTGCACCTAATTTAAATAGTGAAGAAGAAGCAATAGAAGTCATAATAGAAGCTATTACAAAAGCAGGATATGAACCAGGAGAAGATATCGTTATAGCATTAGATATTGCAAGTACAGAAATGTATGATGAAGCAAAGAAAATAAATAAAGATGGATATTATTTTTGGAAAACTAATATATTTAAGACTACTGATGAAATGATAGATTTTCTAGAAAATTTATGTAATAAATATCCAATTTATTCTATCGAAGATGGATTAGCTGAAGAAGATTGGAAAGGTTGGAAAAAGCTAACAGATAGGTTAGGAAATAAAATTCAGTTAGTAGGAGATGACTTATTTGTTACTAATCATAAAAGATTAGAAAAAGGGATAAAAGAAGAAGTTGCAAATAGTATATTAATAAAACCTAATCAGATAGGAACATTGACAGAAACATTAGATACAATAAATTTAGCAAAAGAAAATGGTTATGAAATAGTAATTTCACATCGTTCGGGAGAAACAGAAGATACCACTATTGCAGACATTGCGGTAGCAGTCAATAGTGGTCAAATAAAAACGGGGGCACCTTGTAGAACAGATAGAGTATGTAAGTATAATAGATTATTAAATATTGAACATGATTTACAATAGCTATTCAACACGTCTTGTTCTTTCTGTTGATGATTGATTGTTAGAATTGGTTGTACGATTATTGTTATTATTACACAATATTTCAAATTCTTTGCATTTTAATTTATATTCCATTTGCATTGTTAAATAGCGATAATAATAATATGCTTGTTCATATTGCATAATAGGATTAAACATGGGATCTTTATATATGTCATTAAAATCATTTCCTTGAGATCCCAAATTATAATCCATAAAAGGTGGTGAAAAATTATCCATTTTTAATCTCCTTATATAAATAGTATTTAGGTTTTTAATGGTTTTGCCTAGAAACCTTAAAAAGTGATTAGTAAATAAAAAAATCTTCAAATAAGCAAATTTAATATTATTAAAAATTTTATTAATTTATTATTTTTTGCTTATAATTAATAATTTTGTTAATGTATTATTTTTTGCTTATAATTAATAATTTTGTTAATGTATTATTTTTTGCTTATAATTAATAATTTTGTTAATGTATTATTTTTTGCTTATAATTAAT
>CALXSO010000077.1 GCA_944391155.1 uncultured Clostridia bacterium | reverse complement strand
CACCTCTTTTAAAAAAGTATATAAAAATCGTTTTGAAAAGTCAATTGATTTTTTTTGCATATATCATGAGTATAGTATGAAATTTGTTACAATTCAGACTTCATTTTGTAGAGTAGTTAGAAAGGTAATATATAAATATCTTTTGTCAAAAAAACTTTAGGTCTACTTATGTATCTTTGACAAAAAACATTTATACACTACCTTTTAGGCGAATTACATCTATGTTATACTAATTTGTAACATGAAATTAAGTCTGAATTGTAATTTTATTTGCTTACAATTTTGCAGGGAAATTTCATCGATTATTACAGAATTGTAATATTTGCTAATATATGGTAAACAATTTTGGATGTTTACTTGATTTTTAATTAATATTTGATATAATATCTGCAAAAGAAAGAGATATGTATAGTGGAGTATGACTGTTATATTACTATGAGTGTAGGCGGTGCATATACAAAAATAAGGGGCGGTATAATGAATACAATTATAGGTGAACTTGGAAAATCAGAAAAATTTGTAGATATTGTAAAAGAGATAGAAAATAAAAAAAGTCCGATAGATATATCGGGCTTAACTGACGTTGGAATGATTCAAATTTTGCTTGGTATAAATGAATACGCAAAAAAGCCAATTGCATTGATAACATATAATGAAATACAAGCAAAACAGATTGTAGATAATTTAAAAGCTTTTACAGATAAAGTGATTTTTTTTCCAAAAAAGGAAATTGTAACTTATGATTATATTGCAGAGAGCAAGAATTTGCCTTATGAGAGAATTGATGCATTAAATAAAATAAAAGAAAAAAGAATACCGATTATTGTAACAACAATTGAAAGTTTAATGCAAAAATTACCATCAAAGGAGATTTTATATAAAAACACAATTAATTTAAAAATTGGAGAAGTGTATTCTTTAGAGGAAATAAAACAGAAATTAGTGAGTTTAGGATATGTTAGATGTGATTTAATCGAAGGTAGAGGGCAATTTAGTGTAAGAGGTGGTATTTTAGATGTATCACTTGATGATAAAATAGGTGTTAGAATTGAGTTTTGGGGAGATGAGGTTGATTCAATAAGAAATTTTGCAATAGTAAGTCAAAGGTCAATAAATACATTAGATAAAGTTGAAATATACCCTGCACATGAATATATATTGGAATCAAAAATAGAGGATATATGCAAAAAAATTAGAAAAAATATAACTGATGATAAGCAAGAAGAAATAATAGAAGAAGATATAGAGCAAATAAAAGCAGGAAATTATATAAGTAAAATAGATAAATATTTTGATTGCTTTTATGATAAGCAAGATACTTTAATTGATTACCTTAAAGAAAATTATGTAATAGCAGTTGATGATGAAAGTAAAGTAAACCAGAGGGCAATTAATATATTACAAGATATAAATAATTTAAGTAGAACTTTACTAGAAAAAGAAAAAATAGTTCCTCAAGCTTTAAATGGAATGCTTACATATGATGTACTAGATGAAAAATTAGAAAAATCAAATAAAACAATATTATATTTGAATAAGCAGGATTCAGTTACGAAAAGACAAGCAGAAAAATATATATTCGAATATAGAGAAATTAATTATTATAAAAGTGAAATAGAAAATTTATTTGAAGATTTAAAAAAATTATTAAAAGATAATAAAAATGTTTATATTTTGGTGGATAATAAAGAAAAAACAAAAAAATTAAGAGATATATTAGAAAAACAAGAAATTCCATCAAAAATAGAAGAAAAATTAGATAAAACAATAATAGTTAAATCAAAAGAAAAAATTGTGACAATAAGTATTGGAAAAATTTCATCTGGTTTTGAGAACTATGAAATAAATCAAGTTGTAATTTCAGCAGACGATTTAATAGATGGCGGAAAGAAGAAGAGAACAGTTGCAAATAAAGCTTATAAAGAAGGAGAAAAAGTTGTATTTGCAGATTTAAAAGTAGGAGATTATGTAGTACATAAAACTTATGGAATAGGAATTTATATAGGTGTAAATACTATAACTGCAGATGGAACAACAAAAGATTATATAAAAATAAAGTATCAAAATGATGATATTTTATATGTTCCTACAAATCAATTAGACAGTATTAGAAAATATATTGGTGGAGATGCAATTCAACCTAAAATAAATAAATTAGGAAGCAAAGAATGGACTGAAACAAAAGCAAAGGTAAAGAAAAATTTAAGAGCAGTTGCAAGAGAATTGATAGAATTATATGCCAAAAGAGAAAAAGCAAAAGGTTTTGCCTTTAGTAAAGATACACCTTGGCAGGCAGAATTTGAAGCAAAATTTCCATATCAAGAGACAGATGACCAATTAAGATGTATTGATGAAGTAAAAAAGGATATGGAAATTTCAAGACCTATGGATAGATTACTTTGTGGTGATGTTGGATATGGAAAAACAGAAGTTGCAATAAGAGCAGCTTTTAAGGCAGTAATGGATCAAAAACAGGTAGCATACTTAGTTCCAACAACAGTTCTAGCAGATCAACAATATCAAGAGTTCAAAAATAGAATGAAAGACTTTCCAATAAAAATTGAATTATTAAATAGATTTAGAACAGCAAAGCAACAAAAAGATACAATAAAAAAATTAAAACTAGGTGAAGTAGATATCGTTATTGGGACACATAGACTACTTAGTAAGGATGTAGAATTTAAAGATATAGGATTATTGATTATTGATGAAGAACATAGATTTGGAGTAAAGGCTAAGGAAAAGATAAAACAGTACAAAGCAAATATAGATGTTTTAACAATGACTGCAACACCAATTCCAAGGACAATGCATATGTCGATTGTTGGAATAAGAGATATGTCTGTAATATATGAACCACCGCAAAATAGAAAACCTGTACAAACTTATGTATTAGAATATGATACAGAGGTTGTAAAAGAGGCAATTACAAAAGAACTTGAAAGGAATGGTCAGGTTTTCTATATATTTAATAATGTTGAAAATATTCAAAAAAAGGCAGATATGATTTCAAGGCTTGTACCAGAAGCAATTGTATCATATGCTCATGGAAGAATGACAGGAACACAAATTGAAGATATTATGAAAGATTTTATAGATGGAAAGTCAAATGTATTAGTATGTACAACAATATTAGAATCAGGAATAGATATTCCAAATGCTAATACAATAATAGTTGAAAATGCTGATAGAATGGGCTTGGCACAGCTTTATCAAATAAGAGGTAGAGTTGGAAGATCTGATAGACAAGCATATGCATATATAACATATAAAAGGGACAAAATGTTATCTGAAGTTGCAGATAAAAGATTAAAAGCTATTAAAGAATTTACAGAATTTGGATCAGGATTTAAAATAGCAATGAGAGATTTAGAGATTAGAGGTGCAGGAAGTTTACTTGGGGAAATACAATCAGGACACTTGGAGCAAGTAGGATATGATACATATTGTAATTTATTAAATGAAGTTGTCAAAGAAATGAAAGGTGAAGAAGTAGAAGAAGACATAGATATACAAATAGATTTAAATGTAACAAGCTATATACCAGATGAATATATATCTGATTCTGCACAGAAAATTGAAATTTATCAAAATATTGCATTATGTAAAAATGAAGAAGATATTCAAAATGAAATAGACGAAATAATTGATAGATTTGGAAATATGCCACCTGAACTAGAAAATTTATTAGATATTGCAAGAATAAAATATTTAGCTAAAAATTTTTATATTACTAAGATAATGAGTAGAAGAACAGCTGTAGTATTTACATTTGAACAAAGTAAGTTTAGTGTAGATGTAGAAGAACTAGTAAAACAATATCGAAATAGAATTAAATTTTCACCAGGTGTTAAACCTATGATTACTTTAGAAATTGGAACAACTAATGAAAGACAGATATTAAATGATGTGCAAGAATTTTTAAAAGTTTTAAAATAGGTCAAAATAAAAAATTTATAGTTAGCGTAGTTAACTATTTTATACAAGGAGATCTGCTATGAATATAATTTCGAGTAAAAATAATGAATTTATAAAACATATAAAAAAATTAAAAGATAAAAAATATAGAGATTTAAATAATGAGTTTATAATAGAAGGAATAAAACTTATAGAAGAAGCAATAAAAGAAAATGCTAAAATTAAGCAAATTATTATATGTGATGATTGTGAAAAGACTTCAAATATTCCAAAAGAACTAATGTATGAAATAGCAAAATATGAATGTGTATATATTACAAACCAAATATTTGAAACTTTAACAGACGTAAAAAATCCACAAGGTATAATGGCAATAATGGAAAAAAATATGATAATATCACAATTAAAAGGAGAAAATGAAATACAGTCAATAGATTGTACGCAAGATATAATAGTAGCATTAGATGATATTCAAGACCCTGGAAACTTAGGAACAATTTTAAGAACTGTAGATAGTATAGGGGCTAATCAAATATTGGTATCAAAGGGAACAGCAGATAGTTATAATCCAAAAGTAGTTCGTTCAACAATGGGAGCTATTTTTAGAGTTAAAATTATTGAATGTGAAAACTTAAAAGAAATATTACGAAATTTAAAAAAACAAAAATATAATGTAGTGGTGACATCATTAAAAACAAAAAATAGCATATATGATATTGACTATAATAAAAAAATAATTGTAATAGGAAATGAAGCAAACGGAGTGAGTGAAGAGATACAAAAAATTGCGGATGAGAAAGTAAAAATACCTATGATTGGAAAAACAGAAAGTTTAAATGTTTCTGTGGCAACTGGGATTATTTTGTATGAATATGTTAGACAAAAAATTGGAAAGAAAGAATTAAAATCTGTATAATAATGGTGGTGAAAATGTATAGAGAAAAAATTAATGAGTTATATGAATGGAATAAGAAAAAAAGAAAATTTCCACTTTTAATAAAAGGAGCTAGAAGAGTTGGAAAGACATTTTTAGTAAAAGAATTTTTAAAAAATATATCCGAAAATACAGTTTATATAAATTTTGGACAAGATGGCATAGGATATTTAGATAATGATCTAGAAAAGAAAGTAGAAAATATTGGACAGCTTATAAATTTATTAAGTAACAAAAATAATGATCACAACATTATAGTAGTTTTAGACAATATCGAAAATCTAGAAAACGTAAAAGAGATAAAAGAAATTTTAGAAAATAAAAATTTATCTGTAATATTAGTAACATCTAGAATTTTAGAAGGCGAATTAGACTTTAAAGTACAAGTTATGAATATTTTTCCACTAAATTATCAAGAGTTTTTATATGCAATAGATGAAAAAGAACTAGCAGATTATCTTGAAAAGTTAGATTTTGAAAGTATAGATAGAGAATCAAAAAAATATATAAATAACTTGAAGAAATATATATATATTGGCGGAATGCCAGAAGTTGTAGAGAATTTTGCAAGAAGTAAAGATTATAGATTGGTTAGGGAAAACCAAAAGAATATTATAAAAGTTTTTATTGAAGATATGGAAAAGCAAGGTACAGTACTAGGTGACCAATTGAAAACAGTTTGGTTAAATTCAATAGAGCAAATTCAAAAAGAAAATAAAGAATTTGATTTTAGAAATATAAAAATAGGTACAAGATTAGTAGAATATGAGCCAATAGTTGAAATATTAAAAGAAAGAGGATATGTATATAAAGTAAATAAGGCATTAAGACCAGGAATACCAATGAATGCTTTTCAAGATATATTAAATTTTAAGTTATTTCCATTAGACTTAGGTTTGATAAGCTGTTTAATGAATTTAGATTTAAGTATAATATTGCAAGGAAATGAAATTTTTAAAATAGGAAATAAAGTTTTTGAGAAACAATTTGTAATTCAAGAACTTTCAAATACAATTGGGACTCAAATATATTATTGGAAAGAAAATAATGCAAAATATGAGATAGACTTTTTGGTACAGTTCCAAGCAAAGGTGATTCCTATAAAAATTAATCTATGGGATAATAAGATTGATAGTAGTATAAGATGGTTTCATAGAAAATTTTCTAATTATTCTAGTGTTAATATTACTTTTGAAAGATATAAATGGCAGGGATGGTATACAGATATACCAGTTTATATGATTGGAAAAATTAAAAATTTAATTGTAAATAATAAATAATTATAAAATTGCATTTTGAAATTGAAAAATATTAACGGAGTTGATTAACATGAAATTAAATATAGTTATGGTTGAACCAGAAATACCACAAAATACAGGAAATATAGCAAGAACTTGTGCTATAACAGGTGCTAAATTACATTTAGTACATCCATTGGGATTTAAGATTGATGAAAAATCTGTAAGAAGAGCTGGATTAGATTATTGGGATAAGATTGATATAGAAGAACATGATTCTTTGGAAAAATTTTTAGAAAAATATAAACCAGAGAATAACAATATGTTTTTTGCTACAACTAAAGGAAAGACAAAGTATACAGATATAGATTATTCAAAAATGGATGAGGTTTTTGTCTTGTATGGTAAGGAAACAAAAGGATTACCTGAATGGCTTTTAGAAAAGTATTTGAATACTAAAACAATAAGAATTCCAATGCTACCAACATTAAGATCTTTGAATTTATCTAATTCAGTCGCAATTATTACTTATGAGATTTTGAGACAAAAGAATTTTGAAGATTTACAAACAGTAAGTTCGTATTTTAATAAATAAAAAATATTTATTTATCAACTTTTTAGACTATTCTATAACATTAAGTCTGAATTGAAAAAAAGTTAATTGAATAATTATAATATTAGTGCATAGAATCATTAGTTTGACTATGCACTTTTTGTATCACGAAACTAAAAAATAACATAAAATATATTAAGCTGATAAAAAGTTAAAAAAGAGTAAATTTCATTATAGAAATTTATTTGTACTGATTAATGCCTTTTTAGAAAGGAATGATTTTA
>CALXSO010000076.1 GCA_944391155.1 uncultured Clostridia bacterium | reverse complement strand
GATAGAAGAATTCCAAAGAATAGTAGATAAAAGATGGCAAGAATTACTAGACCTAGAAGAAATGACAAACAAATAGGGATTAAGGGACGGTCCTTAAAATCCCTCCTAGGAGGGATTCAGGAATGGTTCTCTAAAATACTCAAAAATTATTTACATCTTGCAAATAAAAAAAAGCAATAGAAAGATTTAATTATATCAATCTATTGCTTTTATTTTTAGTTTAGAAATAATTTCTTTTGGCCTCTTTTACGAACCAATCAAATGCCCTTCTTTTTTCTTCCTCTGTTTCTGCTAAATACGCTTTTTTAAATTCTTCTGAAAAATTCGTATTTTTTATATTTAGCACATTTCTACAAGAAATAAAATTATATGGTACTGCATAATAGTGTACAAATACTTTATATGCCACATCAACTATTGGTGACTCATTAAAAGACATCTTCACCTCTGCTGCTTTTACACATTTTATAATCCAATCTAAATTAGATATGATCACATCAATTGTATCACTATTAATTTTTGCCATTCTCATGAATATTATTTGTTGCTCTTTTAATTCTTTTATCTTTTCATCCAATTCTATTCTTGCAGTTTCAAGCTCCTTTATAGCTTTTTCAAATTCTTTACCAGCATTTGGTGTATTATATAATACCATTAAGTTCCAAAATTCTTCTGAAACAGCTAGCTGATCAAATGTTAAATTTTTTTCTGGCATTTGTTTTTCTATTTCTGCCATATCTTGATCAAAAGAAGAAAAAAACTTTTCTAACATTTCTCTTCTTTTACTATAAATTATATAACTCCGGCATTCGCTATCGAAAAAATTTTGTAACGTTTCTTGAATCTCTTTTTTATCCATAAAATCCATCCTTTCTAAACCTTTTTCTATAATTTACCTTTATATCTTACTATAAAATTATGTAAATTTCAAGTTTAATTTTCTAATATTTTTACCTATTTTTAATCATATTTTTTATAATTTATCTCTCTTTTCTATTAAAGTAATTCTATTTTTGCCCACTCCTAATATTGCACATATATTTTTATTACTCACTTTACATTCTTTATTTAAATAATTCTTAAATTTTAAAATCAAATAATTAGATTTTTTTACTTCGTTTAAAGATGTTTTATATTCTCGGCAAAATTTTTCTATTCTTTGTTCAATATTTGCACCATTTAACTTATTTTCATTATTTTCTGCTTCTATAAATTCATACTCATCACTTGATAAGTCAATACCTTCATAATTTAAAACATCAATTACATCTTTAAATATTGATTTTATTACCTCTATATTAATTTCACCATTTTTCATTTTTTCATAAGATGAATATTTGTATTCTTTTGGATTGCTTACTAATCCCGCTTTTACTGGATTTTCATGGATATATTTTATACAAGCTAACAAATGAATTTCATCTTTTATTGCTTGTGTATAATATCTATTTGCAAAAACATATCCTTCTCTTTCTTCTTTTTCATTATAATATATAGCATAAGCTGTATTTAACTTTTTCATGAATTCTGATAGTTTATTTATATCTGTTATATATGTTAATATATGTGCATGATTATCCATAATGCAATATGCTAACATTTCCAATTCTTTTACTTCATTTAAATATTTATTTAATAATGATATATATTCATTCTTATATTTTTCCTTGTAGAAAATAAATTCTCTTTTTATTCCCTTTGTAACTACATGAATAAAATTTGATTTTATGTATTTTCTTGCTACCCTTGGCATTATTCCTCCTTGTCTTTTTTACGATTATTTTTAAAATTCTGACTAAATTTCAATTATATTTAGATTAAAAATTGAACTATAAAATCTCGATATAAATATATTAATAATTTTTGTTATTATATTCTTGTTAACATTCTGGAATTTTTCTGATTTAGAATTCAAAATTAATTGAAATTTAAATAATTATAACTTATTAAACATCTATATAATTAAATAAAATATGAATAAAATTTATAAATTTACTAAAATATTTCGAAAAAATTAAAAAAATTATTGAAAAATTTTAAGGACCGTCCCCGAAATCCCTCCTATGAGGGATTTCGAGGACCGTCCCTAAATCCCTATTCTTCTTCTGGTGCTGATACAGGACAAACTCCTGCACATGTTCCACAGCTTATGCAAGCAGAAGCATCTATAACAAATTTATCATCTCCTTGTGATATACATCCTACTGGACATTCAGCAGCACATGCTCCACATGATATACATTTATCTGTAATTTTATATGCCATTTTTTTTCACCTCCTTTAATTACTTCTCTTCTTTTTTCTTAAATATCTTCTTCTTCTTTTATATCTTCTTTTTCTAAATTTTCTAATTCTTCTAATTCTTTTTGATGCTCAATTTCTTCTTCGTTTATTTGTTCTTGTACTACATCTTTAATTACTTTTATATCTTTTGCATCATATCTTTTATAACTATATCCTTCTTCGTTTTGAAATTTTACCTTTACTCTTTCTTTTAATGTCTCGATACTATCTACTTCTCCTTCTCCGTCTTCTGTTTTTACTATTGCTCCTACATGTGGTAGCCTTTCTAATTTTTCTGCATATACATTGTCTTCATATTTTAAACAACACATTAATCTTCCACAGTTTCCTGATATTTTTGATGGATTTAATGATATGTTTTGCTCTTTTGCCATCTTTATTGATACTGCTTCAAAGTCTCTTAGAAATGTACAACAGCATAATTCTCTTCCACATACTCCATTTCCACCTATTCTTTTTACTTGATCTCTTACTCCTATTTGTCTTAATTCTATTCTGGTTTTATAAATCGCTGCTAAGTCTTTTACTAATTCACGAAAATCTATTCTTCCCTCTGCTGTAAAATAGAATAATATTTTACTTCCATCAAATTTACATTCTACATCTATTAAATTCATGTCTAATTTATGTTTCTTTATTTTTTCTTGACAAACTTTAAATGCTTCTTTTTCTGTTTTTTTGCATTGTTCATAATGTTTATTGTCTTTATGGTTTGCTATTCTTATTACTATTTTTAATGGCTCTAATATTTTTTCATCTTCTATTTTTCTATTAGGTATTAGGACTTCTCCATATTCTTCTCCCTGGGCTGTTTCTACTATTACCTTATCTCCTTTTTCGACTTTTAAATATTTAGGATTAAAAAAATATATCTTTCCTAATTTTTTAAATCTTACTCCTATGATGTTTTTCAAAATTTCACCTCTTTTTATTTCATACTTTAATTTTGTTATTTCAACTTATCTTCATATATATTTATAAATATTAGATATATGTGTATATTAACTTATATATTTTTTAATATCTGTCTATATAGTTAATATTTATATTTTTTAATATTTATTTTTGTATTTGATATTTATATTTTTTTATATCTGTTTTTATATTTAATATTTATCATTTTTTATAACTCACTTTTTAAATCTTTTATATGATTGCTTCTTTCATTTTTAATAACATATTATCTATACTCATATCATAATTTGCATTAGATTTCAACCTTTTTTTAGTATTTTCAACAATTTGTACGCATTTTGCATATTTATGTGATGTCATTGCTAAATTTAATACTATGATATTTATAAATTCTAGAATATCAAATATTTCATCTTTTGATTTATATATTATTTCAGAAGTTTTAAGTATATCTACAATACTTTTCTCCTGAATTGTTTTTATTATTTTTTCTATGTTTTCATAAATTTCATTCTTTTCTTGTATTTTTAGTGCTTTTCCTATACTTCCCTGAAAGGCTTCTAACATTAAGTCACTTTTAATTGTTATTTGATAATTTTTTTCTAAAAATTCCCTTATTTCATTATTTGAAAGTGGTTCAAAATGCATTATTAAACATCTTGATTTAATTGTACTTAAAAAAAGATTCTCATTTTTGCCTATCAATATTATTATTACAAAATCTGGTGGCTCTTCTAATGTTTTTAACAAACAGTTCTGAGCCTCTCCGAGTCATTTTATCACTATCATTTATAATATAAACTTTTTTTGTTGATGTTATTGGCTTTTCTACTACTTTTTTTTGAAATTCTCTTATAGTATCTATTTTTAATGTATTACAATCAGGCTCAATTATTTGAAAATCGGGATGATTTTGAGTATTGAATTCAATACAAGATTTACAGTGCTCACAAGGTTTATTTTCATTTAAGCATAAGATATTTTTTGCAAATTCTTTTGCTATCTCTTTTTTCCCTATTCCTTCTTCACCAATAAACATATAACTATGTGATATTTGGTTATTATGTATTATTTTTTTTAATTCATTTTTTACTTTTTCATTTCCTATTATATTATCAAACATTACTAATCCTTTCTTATAAATAAAAATATAAAAAAGTCAGATTGCTTCTATAATTATTTTTGTTAATAATAACTACATTTTTAACTAAAGTTATTATAACACATTTAATAATTTTCAGCAATCTGTTAATTAATTTAATCTTTTATAATATTATTTCAGTATTTATAAATCTAAAGTTTCTAGTTAAATATATTAAATTATATCTTATATACATCATTTTTAATATCTAATTGATTTTTATCTATTCTACCTTTCCCCATTCACTTAGTGGCCATATTCTTAAAGCTACTTTACTTTCTATTTTTTCTAATGGTATACAACCAAATGCTCTACAATCAGTACTATGTGTTCTGTTATCACCCATTGCAAATACACAATTATCTGGAACTACAAAATCATCAAATCCTGTATATAATTCTGTATTAGATACATCTGTAACTATTCCATCTTGTAAATAATCTTCATGAAATTCTTCTCCATTTATAAACACTTTTCCTTCTTTTATTTCTACATGTTCTCCTGGTAATGCAATTACTCTTTTTATATAACTCTCTTTTCCTATTTCTAATACATAATATGAAAACTTAGAAAATATATTTGTAGGTTCATTTTCATACTTAGCTACAGGGTTACTTTCATCAATTTCATCCGCTCTATATTGTTTTTTAGTAGGAGCCTCAAATGTTATTATATCCCCACGTTCTGGAAGTGTTTTTGTTGTTCTCCCCCATCTATTTAACCATAATCTTTGGTTTTCAACCAATGTTGGATTCATTGATATTTGTTTTACTATTGTAGGCGTTCCTATAAAATACCTGAATATTAATGCTAGTATTACTGCGATTACTATACAATATACCCACTCTAATGCTTCTTTTACCTTAGGGCTTATTTTCAACTTCTTTTCCTTCTTTCTTTTTATTATTGCCTTTCCATTATACATTAATTTTTTTTAGATATCAATTATTTTTTTGATAATTTTTTGTTAGGTTTAGGTTTTAATATTTTTTTACAAATTACATCAATATTATTATAAAAAACTCAAAGAAGTTTAAATACAGAGATTTAATCATTTTTTAAGTACAAGAACAATGATTTAATCTCTGTAACACTACTTTGTAGGAATTTTAATAACAACTTCTGTTCCTTTACCAACAACACTTTTAATATCTATACTTCCACCATTTTTATCCAAAATTTCTTTAGCTATTGAAAGTCCAAGTCCTGTTCCTCCCATTTCTCTAGTACGAGCCTTATCAACTCTATAAAATCTTTCAAAAATTCTTGATAAATCTTCTTCTGGAATTCCTATTCCATTATCAAAAATCTTTATATAAGCATCATTATATACAAAACCGACATATATTTTTATTTCTCCATTTTCCTTAGTATATTTTATACTATTTGTTAAAATATTTAAAATAACTCGTTCAATGTCATCCTTGTCTGCATAAACAAGAGGAACATCTGCTGTTACAAAACATTTCACATCGTGATTTTTTTTCTTTATCTCTATTGCCAATTTTTCTTGGCATTTTTTCACTAATTCCCCTAAATCAAATTGGACCTTTTTTGTTTTATTTTTATTATTATCATATCTAGATAAAGTTAATAAATCTGTAACTAATCTTGCCATTCTTCTAGATTCTGAAGCAATTACATTTAAAAATTTTTCTTGTGTTTCTTTATCATAATCTCCTTCTAATAATGTATCTGCATACCCCATTATTGAAGTTATAGGAGTCTTAAGCTCATGTGACACATCTGCAACAAACTCTTTTTGCATATTATCTAATTTTACATGTTCAGTAATATCTTGTACAACAGCAATTACTCCGTCAGGTCTATCTAATTCATCTTTAAAAGGTGCAAAATACACATTTACAAATTTATCTTCTACTTCAATTCTTTGCTCTGTTGATGTCCAATTTTCTAAATATATAATTTTTTCCATATTAATATCTAATTTAAACTTTTGAAATATATCATCAAAAGTATTATCTTCTGGTCCAATACTTAACAATTGTTTTGCAGCAGGATTTAATAATATTATTTCTCCTCTTCTATTAAAAGCTATAATCCCATCTGTCATATGAAGTAGAATTGTTTCTATTTGGTTCTTTTGTGAGGAAACTTCGCTTAACTTATCTTTCAGCTCAGAAGTCATCATATCAATCATATCTTCTCTATTTGAATTAGTTATTTTTTCTCCGCCTTTTATCAACTTGTCCACTGGATAGATTACATATTTCGATAAAACTTTTACTAATATAAAAACACCAATTAGAAAAATTACGATTGATCCTATAGTTACAATTTTTATATTGTTACATATATTAGCAATTGTATCTTGGTTTAAATTACTATTTTTTATTATCTCTATGTTAAAAATATTCATAGTAGTAATTAAAATAATTGCAAATATTATTATTCCTAAAATTATTTTTAATCTTATCTTTTTGAACATCTGCTTCCCTTCTATCTATATTCCCCTACTCTAGTTTTATATTTAATCAAATAATTTTACAATACTTTTTTAGCTAAATTAAAATATTATAAAATCAAGTTTATTTATGTCATAATCATTTCAAAATTTTTATCTATTATTTATCTTATTATTTTCTATAAGCTCTTTTATTTCTTTCCAGATTTTATCTTCTACATTATTTGCTGAAACTGTAAAAGCATTTTTTCCCATTTGTAATTTTCTATTTTCATCTAATACAATTTCATGTATTTTATTATTTAAATCAACAGTATTTAATTCACTATCCTTTATAATTATAGCCGCTTTTTTATTTTCTAAAACTTTTGCATTATACATTTGATGATCATTACTTACATTTGGAAGTGGTATTAAAATAGATGGTTTAGCCAAATTTGCAATTTCTGTTATAGTCATTGCACCACTTCGAGAAACTATCAAATCAGCTATATTCATTACTTCTTCCATATTATATATATATGATAAAATTTTTGTATTTTCTATGTATTTAATACTAATATTACTATCTTCTAACTTTTCTTTTATCACGTCATACTGCTTTGGACCTGTTGCCCATACAATTTGATAATCTTTATTTAACTTATTTTTTATTATTCCTAAAACTGCTTCATTTATTCTTCTTGCTCCTTGACTTCCCCCAAAAATTAACACTATTGGTTTTTCGTTCTTTATTCCAAGATCTTCTTTTATTTTTAAAACTTGCTCTTTACTAAACTTCTTCTTTTTAATCTTAACAGGTGTTCCTGTATAAACAATTTTATTACATTTTGGAATTCTTCCTCTTGCCTCTTCAAAAGATATTAATATAGTATCAGTTTTCTTCGCAAGCATTCTTACAGCTCTTCCAGGAAAACTATTACTTTCATGTAACATTGTAGGAATTTTCATACTATGTGCTGCAGAAATAGTTGCCCCACAAATATATCCACCAGTACCTATAACAATATCTGGTTTTAATTCCTTAATAATTTTTTTAGCTTCACCAAGGCCTTTAAAAGTTTTGTACATTTTTTTTAAGTTCTCAATAGAAATCTTTTTACTTAAACCATATGCATCAATCGTACTTAATTTATACCCTGCTCTAGGAACTAAATCATTTTCTAATCCCCTTGTAGTACCAATAAATGTTATAGTTGAATTTTTTTCTTCTTCTTTGATTTTATTCGCAATAGCGATTCCAGGATTTATATGACCTGCTGTCCCTGCAGCTGCTATAACTACATTCATTAAATTTCTCCTTTCAAATTACATAGAACTAAAAAACATAATAAACGCACCTTAAAAATTCAATTTTTCCTATTTACCTGTTGCTTTTGCACTTGCTCTTGATATGTTTAGCAATACTCCCATTTCACATAATAGTATAAATAGTGCCGTTCCACCGGTAACTAAAAAATGGCAATGGCATTCCAGTTGCTGGCATCGAAGATGTTACAACAGATATATTTATTATTACTTGTATTGCTATTAATGATGTTATCCCTACAGCCATTAAGCTTCCAAACATATCTGGAGCTTTCATTGCAATTAATGTTCCTCTCCATATAAAAATTGCAAATAATACTATAATCAATGCACAACCTATAAAGCCTAATTCTTCACCTATTATTGAAAAAATAAAGTCATTATGTGGCTCTGGTATATATAAGTATTTCTGTTTACTTTCACCTAATCCAACCCCAAATAATCCTCCTGAACCTATTGCATATAAACTTTGAATTACCTGCCAACCATCTCCAGTTGCATCTTGCCAAGGATCTAAAAATGTTAAAACTCTTTGAAGACGATATGGTTCAATTATTACTAATACTATTATAAATGGAATTAAAAAACTACCTGCTGCCAGAAAATGTTTAAATTTACATCCTGCCACAATCATCATTATTGATACTATTCCCAAAATTACTATAGATGCACTAAAATGTGGCTGTAATAGTAACAATCCAATTATTGGAACTATCATTGCAAAATGCTTTACAAAACCTTTTCCAATTTTTGATAATTCATCTCTATTTTTTACTAATATTCCTGCATAAAATAAAATCATTAAAAATTTTACTATTTCAGATGGTTGAACTGATAATGTATCTGTTATATATATCCATCTCTGTGCACCATTTATTTCTCTTCCTATTACTAAAACTGCCCCTAATAATACTACAGAAATCCACCATGCATACTTATAAAATTTTTGATAAAATCTATAATCAATCTTTGAAATTGCAAACATAGCTATTAATCCAAGTATTGCAAATAATAATTGTCTTTTAAAATATCTATAACTGTCTCCAGTATCTGCTAAAGCTGAAGGAGAACTTGCTGACAATAACATTACAAGCCCTACTCCAATCAATAAAATTATAGTTATAAGCAAAGTAAAATCCATTGGATTATTTAAGAAACTTGAAAACTTACCTATTTTTTTCTTTGCCATTAAGAAACCTCCTTGTTTGTTCTTTTGTAGTCATTCTGCTAATCTTTATATTATTTGTATACCTACTACACACAATAATAATGTTATAAAACTAAATACTATTACTACTTTGCTTTCCTTCCATCCTGATAATTCGAAATGATGGTGCAATGGTGCCATCTTGAAAAATCTCTTTCCTGTTTTTTTAAAATATGCTACTTGAATTATTACAGATAATGTTTCTAATACTGGAATTAAAGCAATTATTAGTAATAATAATGGCATTTTTAAATATAGTGCCAAACCTGATACTACTCCTCCTAACAATAATGATCCTGTATCTCCCATAAAAACTTTTGCTGGATGCAAATTAAACATTAAAAATCCAATTGTAGCTCCTATTACTATACTTCCAAATATAGAAACTTCAGGAATTCCTATTCTTATTCCTATTACTGTTAAAGCTGTTATTATTATTGAAGAAACACTTGATGATAATCCATCTATTCCATCTGTTAAATTTATAGCATTTGTTGTTGCTAAAATTACAATTATTGCAGCTGGTACATATATATAATTTGGTAAAGATATATATGTGTTTAATATTGGAATATATGTTTCTGTTCCTATTTCTAACCCTTGTGTTAGGAATAAAACATATGCAACTGATATAATTAATAATCCTAACATTTTATAACTAGGTTTCAAACCTTCTGTATTTTTTAATACTAATTTCTTGTAGTCATCAATGAATCCTATTGCCCCAAATCCTATTGTTAGTAATAATAGCGGGATTAAATTTTTTGCAATATCTACTCTTCCTGTCATTAACAAATATATATATGCACCAATTACAGAAATTATCATTGCTATTATTATTATTATTCCTCCCATTGTAGGTGTCCCTTGTTTCTTTAAATGAGATGCTGGACCATCATCTCTTTCTATTTGCCCAACCTTTAACTTTTTTAGCATTGGAATTATTATAGTTGCCAATATAATTGATATTATAAACGTAATTAGTAATATCGTTATTTCAAAACTCAATTTTCTCAAACCTTTCTGCTTTTATTTCTTTAGTTATTATATAGGAAATATTTTCCTATATGTTAAGAAAGGTTAGCATTAACAAAAAATTTGATATCTCATTAATGTAACATTTTCTTTCTTTATTAGTATCTCTATTATTAATTATATGTTATAAATATTTTCTTATTTATTATTTTTTTTATTATATAGGAAACAATATGAAACTTTAAGTTTCGCATGCTCAAAATGGAAATAAATCTCTAAGATTTTTCTGTATACAATAAAAAGACCTGCGTTATCTTTAATTATGTAGTTTTTGTACCTTTCTTGTTTTTACTTGTTTTCTTAGATTTATTTTCTTTTTTTTCCTTTTCTTTTTCTACTTCTAAAGCAAGCTCTTTAACAATAATTCTTTCATCATATGGATATTTTACACCTTTTATCTCTTGATATGGCTCATGACCTTTTCCTGCCAATACAACTATATCTTTAAAATTTGCTCTCTTTAAAGCTGATTTTATTGCTTCTGTTCTATCAAGTACAACTTCATATTTTCCTTTTGTCTTTTTTATTCCTTCTTCAATTTGATCTACAATTTTTTGTGGATCTTCTGTTCTAGGATTATCTGATGTTATAATAGTATAATCAGCTATTTTTCCTGAAATTTCTCCCATTATTGGTCTTTTTCCTGGATCTCTATCTCCTCCACAACCAAATACACAAATTACCATTCCTCTTGTATAGCTTTTTACTGCCTTCAAAATATTTTCTAAGCTTTCTGGTGAATGAGCATAATCAATCATCACAGGAATTTCCAATTTATTTTCTACCATTTCAGATCTTCCTGGAACTTTTACTGCTAATAAAGCCTCCTTTATAATTTCTGCTGAAACTCCAAACTTTTCTACTACACATATTGCAGCAAGAGAATTATATACACTAAATCTACCAGGAATTCCTACTCTTATTCTCTCATTTTTTCCTTGTATTTTCACTCTAAAATCTACATATGAATTTGTAATAGTTACATCTCTTGCTGTAACTTTTGAAAAATTATCTATACCAAAAGTTACAATCTCACTATCTGGGAATAGCATTGGTAACTTTGCTCCTTGCAAATCATCTGCATTTGTAAAACCTGTTTTACACATTTTGAATAATTTTAATTTTGATTGCAAATAATCTTGCATATCAGGATGTTCATTCTGACTGATATGATCTTCTGAAAAATTAGTAAATACCACAAAATCAAAATTGCATCCATCAACTCTATGTAGTTTCAAACTTTGTGAAGAAACTTCCATTACAACCACTTCTACACCGTCATCAGCCATTTGCTTAAACATCTTTTGTAAGTCTAAACTTTCTGGTGTTGTTCTATCACTATCTTGTATCTTCTTATCACCAATATATGTTGCAATTGTTCCAATTAGTCCTACTTTTTTTCCAGCTTTTTGTAATATTTCTTTAATCATAAAAGTTGTTGTTGTCTTTCCTTTTGTTCCTGTTACACCTATTAATTTAAATTTTGTAGATGGATTATCATAGAAATTTGAAGACACTATCGCTAAACCTTCTCTAGTATTTTTTGCCATTATAATTGTTACATCGTCTGGTATTTCTAATGATTTAAAATCACATCCTTCTTCTATCATTACTGCTGTTGCACCATTTTCAATAGCTGACTTTACATATTGATGTCCATCAACAGAAAATCCTTTTATAGCAACAAACAAGTACCCTTCTTTTACTTCTTTTGAATTTCTTTCAACTCCACTTATTTCTAAATTCAAGTCTCCTTTTACTTTTAGGCCTTCTAAACCTACTAGCAATCTTTTTAATTCCATTTAGAATCATCCTTTCAATTTTTAATATGTTTTAAAAGCAAAATTTTACTTTTAATTTTTGTATATTATATAACTAAATTTCATTTTTGTATAGTTTTTTGACAATTTTTTCTAAGTTAACTTTAGAAAAAGTTTACAGTTTAGATCTAATTTTGGATGTCTTACTTTTATACTAGACCAAATTATAACTCGAGTAGAAACTAAGTGATTATTTCACTTAGTTTCCTTTCACCCCACCGCAATGCTATCAACTTAAGAAAATGATAAAAAATATATTAATAATAAAGATTTGATATAATTATGGCAGGATTGCCATATGTAATACAAAAAAATAAATGAAAGTGTAAAAGACATAAAAGAAAAAAATAATCAAAACAAAAAGTATAAAAATAACAGTAAAGTATTTGTAAGAGAATGAAAAATGGATTTTACTGATTGTGTATGGTACCTAATAATGCAGAAAGGACGAACAACAAGTATGGAATTTAAAAAATAAAAATGGTAGATACAAAATAAGTATAAGTAAACAAGCTTTTTCAAAACAAAGGACACTATTATCATTCGCTAACAGTTTTTCACTATCAGGCACTGTATGGGACTTTCACCCACTAGTTGTCACACATGCTGGACACACCTCAGAAAAAGACGGAGTAATTTATTACTCCGCCTTAAATCGCTATTTAATTCCAGGATTAACATCTATAATGCATTATTGATGTCTTCCTTCGCATCAAGGCAAGCAAGCCTAGTCGCTTCTTCCCATCCTTTGCCAAATTGACCTACAAATTCTTTATATTTGCCTTTTTTATAGGCACACATAAGTCCTCGTGATGAATTCACAATAGCTCCTAAACCATTTTGATCAAAGTTAACAGCAACATCTTTTGCTGTTGCCCCCTGAGCTCCATAACCAGGAACTAAGAACATAGTGTTTTTCATATAGGTTCTTAAGAGCTCTGCATCCTTAGGATGTGTTGCTCCAACCACAGCTCCAACAGGATTATAATAATACCCATCAGAAACAGAAGCTCCCCACATATTCACCAAATGTGCTACTTCATGATACACAGGGTTTCTACTCTCGAATATCACCTGATCCTGTATTTCTGCCGAGGAATCATTAGAAGTCTTTACCAAAACAAAAACTCCCTTTTCATTCTCAACAGCCGTTTCTATCAAAGGCTTCACACCATCAGTTCCAAAATAAGGATTGATAGTGATAGCATCAAATGGCTGATCTTCTCCAAGCCATGCTTCTGCATATGCCTTTGAAGTTGAACCAATATCAGCCCTTTTCAGGTCACCAATGACATAAAGGTTTAAACTTTTTGCATATCTGGCAACATTTCTGAAAACCGGCTGTAAATACTCCTTTTCAAAGAAAGCTGAATTGATTTTAATTGCCGGAACAATATCTGAAATTGTCCAAATATAATCCCTGCAAAATTCTTCAATCACTTTTGCTTCTTCCCATGCTTTATCACTTGAAGAAGCAATCTTTCCTTGCATATAAACAGGAAGAATTTCGACAGTTGGATCTAAGCCTGCAACTATCCGACAATCTGTTTCCTTAATTTTTTTGTTTAAAGTTTCCATAGCATTCATGTTTTTTCCTCCTAAAATTTTAAAATGGAAATATTTTAACAGTTACATTGAATATTTTAACATAGTTTTACATAATGTTCAAGTATGTTTTTGACAAAAAATATTTATTCAAGCCTTCAGACAAATCACCTTTTTATTGATTAAATAATAACATTTCGGTCGTTTTATCTTTATGTAAAATTGAATTATAACTTACATTAATTTTGTAAACTTTTAAAATCAACCATTCCCATAACCATACAAAACATTATAAAAAACAATGGCTCTCCTTGCATAATTGGTTCAACCAAAAAATTTAACAAAACAGCAACATAAATTCCAACTAAAAAAATTTTAAGTTCATCTTTGATTTTACAATTCTTAATCAACTTAAGTAAATTATTCAAATTAATAACAAAAAAAATAACTAGTAATATAAAAGGAATAATTCCAGCCTGTTTTGCAACATCAAACCACATATTATGAGCATATTTTAAATCTCCAATATTTTCTTCATTTCCTCCCATAGGATACTGAACTAAACTTCCAATTGATAAAAATTGTGTTTCAAATCTATCTATATCAACTTCAGTAGTATCTATTTTTCGCATCCTTGCAGAAAAATTAGATTTTTGCACAATATCCTTTATTCCGAAAAAATTTATATAATAAAAAATAAAAATAAAAAATATTAAAAAGAAAATTGTTTTTAAACATCTTCGTATTTCATGTTTATTATTCTTATAATTTAAAAATGCAAACATAGCAAATGAAAAAACAAAAGAAATTAATCCAACAATTAACAAAGTCCTTGTAGACAAAATTAGATCATACAATATAGAAAATATCAAAAATATAAAAAGAAATATTTTCTTCCACCTTTCTTTTATACAAATTAAAGAAAAAAAGCTTGTTCCAATTATCATTGTAAGCATTGTAGCTTGCAAACTTGCTGATTTTACTTCATGAGTCCAAAAATCTACTGTATTTCTACTATTTGAATCTATATTAACCAAATAATTTAACATTGCATGCATAAAAAATCCTATTGCTATAGCATATGTATAATTTATTATACATATATCTCTATTTTTATTAATTGCAACTAACATTACTCCAATATAATAAGCCAATATACAATAAATTGATATTTTACTTACATCTTGAGAATATTTCATCGAAATTATATAATATGTTAATGAAAACCCAATGATGAATAATAAATTCACAGTGAATACTATCTTCTTCAATCTAAATAACATATAAAAAAATAGTATCACAAACAAAAAAATTAATATTTCTTGGTAATTTCCAAATAATTTTAAACTTGACATTGAAATTAATACATCCATATTTCATTTTATTCGTAAATACTATTTATATTCTAAAAAATAAATTATATATCCTACACTTAAAAGACTTAAAAACATCTTTTAAAGTTTCATTAAAAAATATAGATTTAAAAATCATAAATGAAGATTTTCTTGTTTTTTTAAAAGGCATTAAAGCTAATACATTAGTAACAAATTGAGCAATTAATGTCGCAATAGCAGCTCCTTTTGCTCCAATTTTAGGAATTAAGAAATAATTTAATATTATATTTGTAACACAACCAATGCTTGTATAAATTAGACTATATTTTTGTAAATTTTCATTTATAAGCCACACAGACCTAGCAGTTCCCAAAGTGGCAAATAAACCTGCCCATACGCTAATTTGCAATATTGAAGTTGCACCTTTATATTCATCTCCATAAAGTATATTTACTGCAATATCTCCAAAAATTGTAATTAAAATTCCAAAAGAAATTCCAACAATTGAAACAATGTCATACAATCTTTGCATAGATTTCTCATATTGATCCTTACTATATTTTTTTTTCATAACAATTATTGGTTGAAAAGCTGCAATAATTGCTGTTGGTACAAAATACCATATTTCAGCAATCCTTACTGCTGCCGAATATACCCCATTTTCTGATTTAGAATCAAGCATTGAGCCTAACATAACCTGATCAATTCTCATATATAAAGTAACCATTAGACCACTTATTGCCACATACCAACACTTTGATAAAATCTTTTTTGCATATTCCTTACTAAACTTAAATCTAAGTTTCTTTCTATTCGTATACCATATCTTTAAAAGCATGGCCACAATTATAGCATCAAGTAAATATGTTGCAGTAAAACCTATTATTCCCAAATCAAAAACTACAACCAAAATTCTTGAAACAACCACAAACATACTCGCATAAAATCTTATTATGGAAATAGTTTTAAGTTTCATTTGAGCTTGCAAATAATATTCTATCACTTCATAAGCTCGAAAAATCATGCATAATCCCATTATCAGTCCTAAAAGTTGAGCTAACATATTTTTTTTGTCTAATATATAAATTGTTATCTGTGAAATAACAATTAATACTATACCACCAATCAGCCTTATATAAAAACTTGTACCTAAAATTTTTTCTTCAGCCTCATCCTTTTCAATAACATCTTTAATCGTTATTTTCTCCATTCCTAAAGTAGAAAAAGTCGTAAAAAGCAAAACTATTGAAATAATATAATTAACAAATCCATATGCTTCAGCTCCCAAATATCTAGCAATAATTGAAGTAACTAAAACAGAAAAAATCATTGATATAATCTTTTCCCCTATTTGCCACATACTATTTCCAAAAATACTTTTTAAAGCAATATTTTTTTCCATCTCTCACCTTTTAAAATAATTTTTTAGTTTTTACAAAAATAAATTTATTAATTTAACCACCATTTTTTCACTCTTCCTGAAACATAATTTTTCAAAATTCTATAATTTGAACCTTCTATTTTATTATAATTTTTTTTATCATACTCCTCATCTGGCAAAACATATAACGGATGCTTTAAAGGAAATATCATTTCATTCAATTTTAAATTTGAAACAGAAGACTTCATTTTATTATTTGTAGCATCATCTCCACTTCCTATATTACTTACTAAATTTACACAAGGTGAAATAGCAAGTCCAGATTGCACAATTCTGGCAAATCCCCACTGATAAGCCCAAGAACTAAATTTTGCTCTCTTATTATAAATCTGATCATATATGTTTTTTCGTGAAATATACTGAAAAAAATTCAATTGCTTTCTTAAATTTCTTCTAACTTCCTTATCATTCCAGAGTTTTATGTCAAAATCATAAAATTTCCAAGCTCTTCTCCATGAAGCCCAGCCCCAAATTCCACCAAATTTTGAAAAATGATAACTATTACCTGTTTTTTTCCAACTTCCTAATTGATTAGTACCACTAATAAGCATTACCCTGCTATCATAACGATATTTTTCCAGTAATTCATCACAAAACCTAAAGAAACTAATATCTGGTACACAATCATCTTCCAAAAAAATAGCTTCTTCTACATTTTCAAAAATCCAATTAAAACCCATATATCCGTTTTTGGCACATCCTAAATTCTTTTCTAAAAATCTTTTATAAACTTTACAATCCCAATCCACATTTTCAAATATTTTTCTAGTCTCACTACATTTAATTAAATCATCTTTATTACCCATTCTTGGTCCATCTGCAATTACAAACAACTTATCAGGTCTAACCTTTCGTATTTCTTTTAAAACTTTTCTAGTATTTTTAGGTCTATTAAAAACCATCATAACTACTGGTGACTTTACCTTATAATCATTCATTTAACTTCCTACCTTTAAATTGATTTTTCCATCTTTCTATATTTTTTAGAGGTATTTTTATGTCAGTAATCAAATCATTATTTATAATCTCTTCTAATTTATCAATTTCTTCTCTTTTTAATATAGGAATATTATAATTTCTATTTAATTCTATTGCTCTATTATCAACTGCCAAAATAATTGTTCTACATCTAAATTTTAAAGCTCTAATACCACCATGTAGCCTAGTCCCAACATAATCTACTTTTTCCTTTAAAATCTTGTCAAAATCATCAAGAGTTGGACCTACTATTTTTATAATATTAGACTTATCTAATTCTTTAAAATAATCATAATCATCAAATCCCTGTGTCCAAAAATATATTTCTCTATAATTCTTTTTTAAAATCTCTATTAATTGTTTATCTTTTTTATAATCTCTTTTATAATCTGTCAAAGTAAATATAACTTTATTACTCTTACTTTTTGAAACTTCTCTACATAACTCCTTATCAAAATCCCAAAATGTAGGACATCCTGTATTTATTACATTATTAATTCCTATTTCATTTAATTTTATTTTAGTATATTCATCTCTAACACTATTCAAATACTCATGTGACAATAATTTTTTATACAAAACTTTCGTATAATGTGTTACTTTATCTGAATATCTGTTCCAACCAACTCCCATTAAAATTATAGGTTTAATATAATCTACATTCCACATTTTTATATCCCATTGTCTAAATCTTGCATCCATTTTTGGCATTAACAAATTACTTCCTAATACAAATGAATATTTAACATTCTTAATTCTTTGAATATATTTATTATTAATTGGTAAATGAGTAGATATTTCCACATACATACTATTTGAAAACAAACTGCATATATTCTTCTTGCATGATTCTGCAATAATCTCATCACCCATATTCAATGATGAAATAGCTGGATTATACAAAATAATCTTATTCAAAAAAAACACCTCACCATAATTAAGAATTTAATATATACTTATATATGTCTAAAATATTCATCATATTTTTTTCAGGATTATGTCTAACAAGAGCTGTATTTCTAGCATTAGCTCCAATCTCCATAGACAAACTATCACTATTTAAAAATTTTAAAATATACTCTGCACACATTGCAGGTTCTGTATAAGGATATAAAAAACCTTCTTTTTTATTTTCTAATATATCCATTGTTCCTCCTGTATTGCTTGCAACACATGGCATTCCTAAAAGCATTGCTTCACACAACGAATTAGAACTATTTTCAATTACAGAAGGTAATACAAAAACATTTGATTTAAGTAACCTATCTATCATTTGATTTTCATTTAATAAGCCTAAAAATATTACTTGTTTTTCTAAATTCAATTTTTTTATTATTTTCAATATATAATTTGCATATCCACTTCTCTTTATTTTAGACTTTATTGAAGAATCAAAAACATTATATCCACCAACATATAATTTTATATTCGAATTTAATTTTTTTAACAAATAAACTGCATGCAACAGAAAATGAAACCCTTTTATTGGATAACCTGCTTGACTACAAAAAATAGTATTTTTTTCAACATTATTTATATTCCATTTTTTATCATAAAATCCCTGTCTTAATGTTTCATCACCTTTAAAATATTTTATAGATGGATTAATAGATTTAACATTTGCATAATCCCAACCTGTTCTTCCTATCACAAAATTTACTTTTCTTAATAATTCTATTTCATTTATTCCCCTAATACCAAATTTATGTTTTTGATTAATTAAATTGTCACATTTCAAAATATCTCTTAAAGTAATATTTCCTATAATATCCAGAAAACTCATATTTGCATAATACACTTTTTCACAAACAGATACCAATCCTTGTATTGATACCACATTTTTTATATCTGGAAAAGCATTAACAAAAGCCAAACCATGAGAATATTCTGAACCATGTATATGAACAATATCTGGTTTAAACTGCATATATATATATTTCCAACTCTGTTCCATGTTTTTATCATATTTGATAGCTGGAAATCCAGGAATCAAATAATACTTAATCTTATTATCTTCAAAAAGAAGGATTTTATTACCACTATATACTGTTGCAATAGCTAAATTTAAATTAGAAACATGCTTTAAACTATCTGCTAAACCTTCTAACCAGCCTCCAAAAACATTCTCTTTAATCTTTAACATTTTAGCAGGATATGGAAATATTTTATTAACAATCCATAAAACTTTCATCTATAAACCTTTCTCTTTTACAATGCAAAACAATATTCAAAATTAATTGATAAGCTTAAGAAATATATATTTAAACATATTTTTCACTTTAAATAAATTTAAATATAAATTGTAACAATTATCTATTAAAGCTCAATTTATAATTTTTAAAAAAATTTAAAAGTAACAATATAGAAAGTACAAAAACAGTCGTTCCTGATTGATAATTCCATCTTATAACACCAAAAAATAAATTAAGTAAAACAAAATTAAGTAACATTAATGAAAAAATATTTTTTTGCGTATAATAATTTCTTAAAGCAAATAATATTAAAATACTATGCAATATTGGATAAACAATAACTCCTAATATTCCAAAATCCAAATAATAATTCATTATACAAGTATAATATGCATTAAAATATGAATTATTCTCTCCAATAAGAATAGCTTTTTGAGTATAATAAGAAATATCATTATTAAAAGATTCAACTTGAACTCCTAATGCCTTTATTGGATATAATAATATTTCTTCAACGCCTGCAAAAGTTGCTCTGCCTAAAGTATAAAAATCAAAGTTTTCAAAACCCTTTTGCACAAAATTATCTAGTAATCTGTACTCTCCCACTAAATACTCTATTGCCTGTTCTGTTTGATTTTTAAGAGACAAGACTATATTTTCACCTAATGATAAATTCTTTTTTCCGATTCTCATATAAACCATTGCTGTAAATATCACAAAAACTATAAAACAAAATAATACAAATTTTAATAAAAATTTTCTATTTAAATAATTTCTAATATTATTACTTAAAAGCATAGTTATAATAATATACAATAAAATATTAAAATATATAATCCTTCCATATCCAATTAGTGAATATATTAATATATTACACATTATTAGTACAAATAAAAAATTTTTAAATTTTTTTCGTACCAAACATATAGAAAAAACAATAGACAATATATTTATAATTCCTGTAATAATATAATTAAAAAACAAAGTTTCAAAAGCACTTGAAAAAAGTGCATTAAACCTTGCCATTCTTATTTCTTGTTTCGGTAAATCCTGAATTACTAATTCATATTTCATTTTATATATTATTACTAATATTAAATTGATAATCACTATAGATATAAATATTTTTGATTTTAAAAGTTTATTAAGTGTTTTTTCTATTTTTTTATTTATTATTTTTAAATTTGGTTTCTTTTTTATTAATTTCTTTGAAATCATACAAAATGCAATCATAAATGAAATAATACTTATAATAACTAAAAAATATGTGTATTCTGAAACTTTATATAAGTTTAGTGGATTCAATGATGAAATAAATAGTAAAATACTTACACCCATTCCATAAATAAATGATATACTTTTCACATTTACATCAATATCTATTTTTCGATATATTACTATTTCACAAATTATTAAAACTAATAAAAATATTGTCATTGTCATTCTATTTACACACTCCATTACTGGATATTTACTTTTATATACATCTTTTTCTAT
Source organism: uncultured Clostridia bacterium (assembly GCA_944391155.1). Taxonomy (GTDB): domain Bacteria; phylum Bacillota; class Clostridia; order TANB77; family CAG-508; genus CAG-269. Next base: position 1,046 of record CALXSO010000076.1, on the reverse strand, counting down.
TTCATATTATTTTTTAAAAATTGATCTATTTTCTTTACTTGTACATATGGATTTTTATTTTTTAAAATAAATTCTCTTGCTCTTTGTCCAAAATTATAAATTTCAATATTATCACTATTCAATAATTCTTTTATTTTTTTCACTATTTTATCATCATCATATTCTACTACATACATATATTTTTCATATTCTTTAGGTGTTCCTTCTAATCTTGTTGTTACTACAGGAGAAGCAGAAACCATATATTCAAAATTTTTTGAAGGAAAAGAATATTTCGTATATTCATCTTTTGGATTTCTTAGATTTATCAATATTTTCGCCATTTTTAAATATTCAAATACTTCTTGTCTATTCTTATATCCAAAATATTTTATATTTTTATTTATAATCGAAGCTTTTTTTATTTCATCTTTCATATCTCCATTTCCTAAAAACCATAATTCTAAATTTTTATCATTAATTTTTTTAAATACATCTAATATTTTTTGTATTCCTATTTCTCTATTTAACTTTCCTGCATACGCAATTGCATTAGATTTTTTTACTTTTTTGAAATTTATTCCTTCAGGATTATAAATTCCTTCCATAACTAAATATGGTTTATTAAATTTATTTATACATTCGTTCATTGGTTCAGAAAAAAATATATACATATCATAGTTTTCCTGGAGTTTTTTTATTAAATAAATATATGGTTTAATTAAGCATCTTTTATATATTGGCATTTTTTTTACTTTTTCATCTGCATATGTATATGAAAGCAAGTCCGTAAAAGTAATAACTTTTTTTATTCTAAATAATTTTCCCATTAGTACTATTGCAAGCGAAACTGGTGCATAATTTAGATTTAGAAATATGCACTTTTCATTAGCTTTTGATGTATTCATATTCCAATAGAAAATTTTTATGCATGTACCAATAAAGTATATAAACTCCTTCAAAAAAGGAATATTTATATATTTAATATATTCTATTTCTTTATTCATATATTTATGTTTTTTTCTAAAAAAAAATAATTTTCTTTTAGGAAAATATTCTTGTTTAAA
>CALXSO010000075.1 GCA_944391155.1 uncultured Clostridia bacterium | reverse complement strand
TTTATTCCTTTTGATTCCCATTCTCTTTTTAATGATTCTACATCTGTTTTATCAGATACATAATTTATTACTATATTGTAGCCCTTCTCTGCAAATTTTGTTGCTACTTCTTTTCCTATTCCTCTTGAACCTCCTGTTATAAATGCTACTTTTCTTTCTTCCATATTACATCTTCCTTATCTATTTTATTTAGGTTTTTATTTTGGTTTTACCTATAAACCTTTTGTATATCTATTTAATTAGATCTTAATTATTGATGAGATTTCTTGTTTATATATTTATTTATTTAAATATTCTTCTAATGATTCTAATGAATTTATATTATATGTTATAGCATCTCTATTTTCTTTTTTTATAAATCCTGTTAATACTTTTCCTGGTCCTACTTCAACATATTCCTCAATTCCTTCATCTTGCATTAATTTTATTGCTTTATCAAAACGTACTGGATTTATTATATGATTTGCTAGAATTTCTTTTATGTTATCACCTTGCTTGTATAATGTTCCGTCTAAGTTTTTTATTACCTTACATTTTCCTAGATGAAATTCTATTTTTTCTAATTCTTTTTCATACGCTTCTTTTGCTTCTTTTAATTTTACTGTATGGAAAGGTCCGCTTGTTTTTAGTGGGATTACTCTTTTCGCTCCTGCTTGTTTTAATAAAGGAGTAGCTTCATTTACTGCTTCTTCTGTTCCAGATATTGCCGTTTGAATGCTACAATTATAGTTTGCTGGAACTAAAAACTTACCATTTTCGTTTATTTTTTTACATATTTCCTCTATTTTTGAAGAATCTAATCCTATTACTGCTGCCATTTGAAATTCTTCTTTTGGAAGCAAATTTCCCATATAATATCCTCTTTTTTGTATCAATTTTATTCCATCTTCAAATGATATTATCCCTGAATAGATTAGTGCTCCATATTCTCCTAGACTTAATCCTACACATATATCTGCATTTATATTTCTGTTTTTTAGTACTTCTAATATTGCTAAACTTGTTGTTAATATTGCAATTTGAGTATTTTCTGTTTTGTTTAACTCTTCTTCTGGTCCTTGAAAACAAATCTTCTTTACATCTATTCCTGATATTTCACTTGCTTTATCATATATTTTTTTAGCTTCTTCATAATTTTCATAAATTTCCTTACCCATACCTACAACTTGACTTCCTTGACCTGGAAATAAAAATGCTCTTTTCATTTTTTATCATTCTTCCTTTCATTTTTTACTTTTTTATTAAATCTCTAGTAATATACATCCTGTATTTAATCCTCCACCATAACCTAATAAAATGACTTTATCTCCTTTTTGTAACATATTTTGTTCATACATCTCATTTATTGCAATTGGAATACTTGCACAAAATGTATTTCCTATATTTTGTATATTCATATATAATTTATCTTCTGGTAATTTCAATCTATTAGATATTGCTTTCATTATCCTTTCGTTTGATTGGTGCGGTATTATATATTTTATATCGTCTAATGAGATATTTGATTGTTCCAAAATATTTTTTATCATTTTAACAGGTTCTGTTACAGCATATTTATATATTTCTTTTCCGTTCATATATATTTTTTCTTCTTTTGAACATGTTAGTATTTCATTTTTATTGCCTTGTGAAATAATTTTTGAAAAATATTTTTTTTCCTGATTTTGTCCTCCAAGAAGTATTGCTCCTGCTCCATCTGATAAGATTATTGATGTTCCTACATCTTTGTCATCAGTGTATTGTGATAAAATGTCTACTCCAACTACTAATGCTTTTTGAATTTTTTCTAATTGTATATATGTACTTGCTATATCAAATGCTGTTATATATCCATTACATCCTGCTAGTATATCAAAAGCACTACAATTTGGAATATTTAGGTTTTTTTGTATATAGTTTGCAATACCAGGCATATATTTATTTGGCGTTGTTGTTGCAACAATTATTAATCCTATTTGTTCTTTATTTATTTTTTTATTTTTCTCAAAGATATTTTTTACTGATTCAAGTGCCATATATTCTATTGTTTCTGTTTCTGTATAATATCGTTTTTCTATTCCTGTCATTTTTTTTATATAATCATCTTCTAAATTTAATTTTTTTTGTAGATATTCATTTAGTATTTCTTTTTTTGGAAGATAATATCCTGTTTCTATTATTTCTATTTGTTTCATAATTACCTCGCATTTTTTTATTATATACGAAAAATCGATTTTTATCTTTACCTATATGGATTTTTCCGTGTACAACAAGAAAGTTTACCTATAAAAAGACCTATGTGAGTCTTACTTATGTAGTTTTGCTACCTTTCTTGCATTTTATTTATATAATATTTTTTGTTTTTTTTCTATTAGTATGGGTGGTCAGTTTATATATGTCTATATTGTTTTTTATGATTACTATACAATAAAAAAGCAAAATATCTCTAAATAAGATATTTTGCTAAAATATATCATTTTCTCAAATAATTACTATATGTTTTTATAATCTTTTATTTTCTTAAAAGCATATGCTGCAGAAATTGCAAAAACTACTGCTAAAACTACAACTGGTATAGAGTCTTCTAATCCTGTTTTTGGTAATGTTGTATTGTTATATGTTGAACTATTATTTGTTCTATTTGAAGAATTTGTTGTTAATGTATTATTTCTTGTTGAATTTAATGTAGAAGATGCTGAATTTCCAGTAGTATTGTTTCTGCTTGAAGATGTATTATTTGTTGTATTATTGGTTGTATTACCTGTTGTGTTATTAGTAGATGACGATGTTCCATTTATTGCACTTCCTAAATCTTGATAGTCATCTGCCTTAACTTGTCCTATCATAAAAAATACTAGTATTGCTCCAATAATAACCATTATTAACATTTTTGTAACTTTTGAATTTTTCATATCATTCTCTCCTTTATTTAATATGTTTAATTTTATTATTCTACAACTATTTTTTATTATACTACATTTGTAAAATAATTGCAAGTTTTTTACACATTAAACTTTTTTTCTCTTGTTTAACGTCAAATATATTTTAACTTTATTTTTTTTCTATGTCAATATTTTTTTAAAACTTTTTTATTACATTTTTATTACAGACTCTGTAATATTCTGTGGATAACTATTTTCTAATTTTTATGACTGACTAGTAACATTACATTAGTTAAAATCTAGTATATAAATAATTTGTTCAAAGATATTAATTTATATTAAAAATATTAAATTCAATTATATTTATAACTTTTTTGACTATTACATTCAATACTTTTTCATCATTTATATAATATATTTGTTAGTATGTAAATATAGTTAATTTTGCTAATTCTTTACTTGGATAATATATAAATATAGATTTTATAAGATTTTATACATTAAATTTAAATAATACAATATCTCCATCTTGCATGATATATTCTTTTCCTTCTGAACGAACTAGTCCTTTTTCTCTTGCTGCAAGCATTGATCCTTCTCTCATTAAATCATCATATGACACTACTTCTGCTTTTATAAATCCCCTTTCGATATCAGAATGTATTTTTCCTGCTGCTTGTGGTGCTTTTGTTCCTTTTTTTATTGTCCATGCTCTTACTTCTGGTTCTCCTGCTGTTAAAAATGACATCAATCCTAATAGATTATAACTTTTTTTGATAACTTTGTCTAGTCCTGATTCATTCAATCCATATACTTCTAGCATTTCTTTCTTATCTTCCTCGTTTAGTCCAGACAATTCTTCTTCCATTTTAATACAAAGTGGTACTACTTCTGCATTTTCTTTTTCTGCATATTCTTTTACTTTTTTTATGTTTTCGTCATTTTCAAGATTTGAAAGTTGTTCTTCTGATACATTAGCAATATATAATATTGGTTTAGTGGTTAATAGAAACATATCTTTAACTATTGTTTTTTCATCTTCATTAAACTCAATAGATCTTGCTGATATGCCATTTTCTAGAGATTTTAATATTTTTTCTAATAAATTTATTTCTTCTTGATATTTTTTATCTGCTTTTAAATTTTTCTTAGCCTTTTCTAATCTTTTATTTACTGTTTCTATATCTGCAAATATTAGCTCTAAATTAATTGTTTCTATATCTCTGACTGGATTTATATTTCCATCAACATGAACTACATTTGTATCCTCAAAACATCTTACTACTTCACATATTGCGTCTGTTTCTCTTATATGTGATAAAAACTTATTTCCTAGCCCTTCACCTTTACTTGCTCCTTTTACAAGTCCTGCTATGTCTACGAATTCTATTACTGCATGTGTCACCTTTTGAGGATTGTACATTTTTGCTAAATTATCTAATCTTTTGTCTGGAACAGCAACCACTCCTACATTTGGTTCTATTGTGCAAAATGGGTAATTTGCACATTCAGCTCCTGCTTTTGTTATACTATTAAATAATGTACTTTTTCCGACATTTGGCAATCCTACTATTCCTAATTTCATTTTCTCTCTTCCTCGTATTTATATATTTAGGTTTTTAAGGCTTTACCTATAAACCTATCTAGCTCCATATATTTCTAATTGTGTAGCTATTGCTTTTTCATATCTATTTGTTTTTTGGTACATTCTATTAAAATTTTGATATGTTTTAAAAATTTCTTTTTTATATTTTTCTGAATCTTTCTCTGAAAACATTTCTTTCATCATTTCATATATTTTCTCATCAACTGTTAATACTTCACATAAGTCATCAATACTTTTTCCTTTTGGGTTGATTGAATATAAATCTTTAGGTGTAAGCCTTAAATTTTGCAACATATATGGTGTTTCCTGTATTAAATATTTTTTTCTTAATACTACACTTTTATCTTTTATACTTTTTATGATTAAATTAATATTTTTCATGTCTCTAATATAACTAATTCTAGTTGTTGGAATACCATTTATTCCTTTATTAAAATTTTGTCTATCTAAAAATCCTTTTTCAATTTCGTATGAATATTCAATTCCATTTTTATCAAAAAAACGTTTTTCCATTTGAATAGTTGAATTACTATCAATATACTGTTGTATTTTTAATAGTATACCATTGTCAATATTATGAATTATTAATCTTAGTTTATCTTTTTTATATATAATTCCTCCGTCGATTTTTTCAATAGATAAATATTTTTCTATATAATTTTTAGATTCTTCATCCAAATTAATTACACTTAAATCATCTAAGATCATATCAAGAATTTCGTATATTCTAGGATTGTACAATATTTTATGACTTACTCCGTTTTGATTCAAATATTCTTTAAAATTTTCTAATTTTACTACATTATACACTTCACTCATAAAATTATCTTCTCTTTTCTTTAATTTCTATTTTTAATTCTTTTATAAAATCTTTAATATCTTTTGTTCCTAAATCTCCGTTTTGTCTTGAGCGAACTGATATAGTATTTGCTTCTACTTCTTTTTCTCCTACAATTAACATATATGGTATTTTTTGTAATTGTGCCTCACGTATTTTATATCCTGTTTTTTCATTTCTATCATCTACTTCTACTCTTATTCCTTCTGCTAAAAATTCTTCTTTTAATTTAAGTGCATAATCACGTTGATTATCTGTAATTGGAAGAATTTTTACTTGGATTGGTGCAACCCATAAAGGTAGCATTCCTTTTGTTTCTTCTAATAAAAATGATATAAATCTATCAGATGAACCTAAAATTGCTCTATGGATTACAACTGGTCTATGTGCTTTTCCATCTTCTCCTATATATTCTAAATCAAATCTTTCTGGCAAAGCAAAATCTAATTGGCAAGTTGGTATTGTTACATCGTGGTTTAATGCTGTTTTTATTTGAATATCAATTTTAGGTCCATAAAAAGCTGCTTCTCCTTCTGCTTCATAGAAATCTATGTTTAGTTCATTTAAAATTTCTCTTAATTGACTTTCAGCTGTCTCCCACATTTCATCATTATCAATATACTTTTCTTTATTATCCTTATCTCTAAGTGATAATCTATATTTAAATGCTGATGCAGGAAATCCAAAATCTTTTTGATATACTTCAACAATCAAATTTAAAACTTTTCCAACTTCATCTTTAATTTGATCTGGCCTTACAAATAGATGGGCATCATTTTGACACATTTCACGTACACGTTCTAAACCACAAACGCTTCCACTTGATTCATATCTAAAATCATGTGCTAATTCTCCTATGCGAATTGGTAAATCTCTATATGAGTGCATTTTATTTTTGTATATTAGCATATGATGTGGACAATTCATTGGCCTTAATACCATTTCTTCTGTATCCATCTTCATTACTGGAAACATATCATCTTTATAATGATCCCAATGTCCACTTGTTTTGTATAATTCTACATTTGCAAGTGATGGTGTATATACATGCTCATATCCTAATGAAATTTCTTTATCTTGTATGTATCTTTCCAATATTCTTCTTATTGTTGCTCCATTTGGTAAATACATTGGAAGCCCTGAACCTACTAATTTATGTGTCATGAATATTTCTAATTCTTTTCCTATTTTTCTATGATCTCTTTGTTTTACTTCCTCTAAGAAATCTAGGTATTCTTGTAGTTGACTAGCTTTTGGAAATGAAATTGCATAAATTCTTTGTAGCATCTTATTTTTTTCACTACCTCTCCAGTAGGCTCCTGATGATGAAAGTATTTTAATAGATTTTATTTTTCCTGTACTCATTAAATGAGGCCCTGCACAAAGGTCTGTAAAATCTCCTTGTTTGTAAAAACTAATTTCTTCATTCTCTGGTAATTCTTCTATTAATTCTTGTTTGTATGGTTGATCTTTCATTAGTTCCAAAGCTTCTTTTTTAGGCAATGAAAATCTTTCTATTTCTATATTCTCTTTTATTATTTTTTTCATTTCTTCTTCTATCTTTTGCTTATCATCATCTGTAAATGGTTTCTCTACATCAAAATCATAATAGAAACCTTCATCAATACTTGGTCCTATTGCAAATTTAACTTCTGGAAATAGTCTTTTTACGGCTTGTGCCATGATGTGTGATGTCGTATGCCAATATGCCTTCTTTCCGTCTAAACTTGACTCAAAGGTGTGTATTACTAAATTGCAGTCTTTGTTTAATTCATATCTTAAATCTTTTACTTCACCATCTACTTCTCCACATGTTGCTATTCTTGCTAGTCCTTCACTTATTTTTTTTGCAATTTCTATTATTGTCGTTCCTTTTTGTGCCTCTAAACAATTTCCATCTTTTAACATAATCTTAATCATAGTAAAACCTCCTTTTATTTCAAAAAAGCACTGCCTATGAACAATACTTTTTTATGCTCATAGGAGTGCTTTAAATCACTCGGTTCCATCCTATTTTTTTCTTAATTTTAGATTGTAACGTATCTTACACGTTTGGCTTATTCACCAAAAACTTGAAGAGGTAGTTTTCAAATATTTTTTCTTAAGCTGGTTTTCAGCCTTTGACCA
>CALXSO010000074.1 GCA_944391155.1 uncultured Clostridia bacterium | reverse complement strand
CTATGTAATGACTTCTTTAGCCTTCACTTTTTTTGTTTTCTTCTAAATTTGATTGAAGATTGTTGTTTTTATCTCTTTCCGTTAAAAGCATTTCAATCAATTTTAGAATAAGCTCGGAATTAGTCATCTCATTTGCCCCCTTTCTGTTCCTATGTAAAGAACTGCCTTTTGACAAGAAAGGTTGTTAACATATTACAATATTTTACAATAAAAAACAAGCAAACATAGTAAAAAGTTACAATTAATTTATGGTATAAATAGAATATAAATTATATAGTTGCAGTAAAATTGCAATAAATTTAAACAGTAGATGTCCCAAACTATACAGAAATATAGGCCTTGAGGCTGGTTATTTTCTGGCTGTCGCCTTAAATTTAAATAAGCTTAGACAGTTATGATATATTTATTCAATAGTTTTGAGGAAAAACTTTCAAATTTTTCTCACTTGTTTTTACCATCTTATATAGATTCCGTTAACTTAGAATAATCATCCCTAAAGTAGTTGATAAATGAATTAAATTTTTGATAAATATTCATTTAAATAAGTACTTTACAAAATAAATATACAATTATATAATTCAAATATAAAACTATCATAAAGGAGGATAAAAAGATGAGAAAAAATATTAAAACTTCTGAAGCAATATTTCCAATGCCAGTATTAATGATAGCAACATATAATGAAGATGGAAGTATTGACGTTATGAATGCAGCATGGGGAACCATGTTATCTAAAAATCAAGTAATACTTAATTTAACAGAAACACACAAAACAGTTAAAAATATTAAAGAAAGAAAAGCATTTACTGTTAGTATTGCTGACAGCAAACACGTAGTAGAAGCAGATTATTTCGGAATAGTATCAGGAAACAACACTCCAAATAAATTTGAAAACAGTGGACTTTCAGCAACAAAATCAAAAAATGTAGATGCACCAATCATAAATGAATTCCCAATTTGTTTCGAATGTGAATTCATAGAATATCAAGGTGATGAATATGGTTGTGGAGTAATAGGAAAAGTAGTAAATGTAACAGCCGATGAAAAGGTTATGAATGGAGAAAATGTAAATATTGAATTAGTTAATGCAATCGCATTTGATCCATATACTCATGGATACTATAAAGTTTCAAATAGAATTGGAGAAGCATTTAAAGATGGTCTAAAATTAAAAAAACAGTAAATTAAATAGAAAAAATAAAGTAATGCAAAACTCCATGATGCAATACAAAAATAAACATACAAATAAGCAAAAACGAGAATAATATTCTCATTTTTGCTTATATTACATTATTATCACAAGCTCTAACCAATCTATTCATTATACTAAGACCCAAATTTTTCTCTTCCAATCCCTCAATAATTGCATAGTCACAATTTAATTTATCTACTTTTCTTAAACAAGAAAAGATATTACTAGAAACTTCTTTAAGATTATTTCTACTTCCTAAAGAAATGAATCTACATTCAGGAATATTAATAAAATCCTTATCTTCTATAAAGCCCAACACACAACAATTATTATTTTTAGAAATTAAATCATCATTTATCTTTGATATTTGATTCGTACCAGCTGTTACCAATAAACATTTTGTATTAGGAGTATAATGTTTATATTTCATACCAGGGCTATCCACTTTTTCATCATTTTTAATTTTGCAAAACAATTTATCGCTAAGTTTAACATTACCGTATAACATGCATTATATCATCTTCAGTAACAAAGCCAGGTCTAAGAATAACAGGAACACCATCTATAACTTTTACGACAGTAGATTCAATTCCTATATTACACTTACCACCATCAACAAATAAATTTACCTTTCCATCAAAATCTTGTTTAATATCATCAATACAAGTACCACTAGGTTTACTAGATATATTTGCACTAGGAGCAGCAAGAGGAAGATTACATTTTTCAATAACATCGTGAATTATCTTATTACTAGGCATTCTTATACCAACAGTTTTTCCGAAAACAAGTTGCAGTGTCACAAATACAACTTTTTTTATTTAGTATAAGTGTAAATGGACCTGGCATAAAAGCATCAATAAGTTTTTCCTCTATTTCATTTGGTTTTTCTACAATATCATAAATCATTTTTTTATTTGATACATGAACAATTAAAGGATTATCTTGAGCCCTACCTTTAGCAATAAATATTTTTTTACAAGCATTATCTGAAAACGCATTTGCAGCGAGACCATATACCGTTTCTGTTGGTAGGATAACTAAACTATCATTTTTTAAACATTGCACAACTTCATTTAATTCATTTTCTTCAATATTATTTTTCCAATTATATATTTTAGACATTTTAATAACCTCTTTTACAATGAGTAATTATAGCAAATAATAAAATATCTGTAAAGGAAATTTTATTTCCGGGTTCAATAAAATTTAAGTAAAATTGATAAAAATTAACAAACAAAAGACAGAAAAAGCTTAAACAAAAATGTATTTTTTTAAAATCATTAAGCAAAATAGTTGAAAAACATCAATTTTTAAAGATTTTTTATATTGGAAACAATAGAAGTATTTTAAACAAAATTTGATCTTCCTATAGCATTTTATAACTAAAAATGAAAAAAGGAAAAAAAAGGAAAAAGGTAAAAAAAGTCAAAATAAAAAGCCCAAAAATATATTGAGAAAAAGCAAAAAATGTTGTATAGTAATAATTAGATAAAAAATAAAAATAGAAAATAAGAAAAGCCAAAAAATATAAGAAAAAAAACATTAAACACAAATTAAAAATGCAACAAAAATAATTATAATATAAAATTATATATAATAATTAAAGGGGAAAAATATGGAAGAACTTATAAGAAAGGCAAAAGAAGGAGATAAAGAAGCATTTACAAAACTAGTAATATCAAGCAAAAGTAGGTTATATATGCTTGCAAGAAGATTCCTATCAAGAGAAGTAGATATAGAAGATGCAATACAAGAAACAATGATGAAAGCATTTTTTAAAATCAAAACAATAGACCATAATGAAGTATTCGAATATTGGATAGGAAGAATATTGATCAATGAATGTAAAATGATTAGTAGGAGAAAAACACAAAGAGAAATACCAACAGATGTAGAAATATTACAAGAAATATGTATCCCCCAAAATAGCAAAGAAGGAAATTTAACTGACATAGAATACTTTGAATCAAGAAATGACTTTCAAATATTAATAAAAAAGCTAAAAGAAGATGAAAAAACATTAGTAACATTACACTATGAAATAGGATATACAACGAAACAAATAAGTAAAATACTGAATATAAAAGAAGGGACAATAAAATCAAAAATATCAAGAGTAAAAAAGAAATTAGACGAAATCAAGAAAAAAGGAGGGGAGATATAATGGACGAAGAAAACGAAAAAGATGATATTGATAGATATATAGAAAGTATAGTAACAAAGAAAATATCTGAACCAGAAGGATTTGAAAAAGCCATAAGAGAAGCATTATATTCAGAAAAATTTAATAAAAGACTAAAAAAGAGAAAAATAATAAGAACTATATCAACAGCTTGTGCAACAGTTGTACTAACATCAGGTGTTGCAATAGGAGGATATATAGTATATGAAAAAGTATGGAAAGAACCAAAACAATATACATATCAAGAATTTCAAAACACAATAGCAGACACAGAAGTATCTGAGGAAGAAAAGAAAAAATTAATTTCAGAAGAACAGGCAAAACAAACCGCTTTGGAAATAGCAAAAAATTTAGGGTATGAGAATGAAGAAATAGAAAGTATTGA
>CALXSO010000073.1 GCA_944391155.1 uncultured Clostridia bacterium | reverse complement strand
ATCAGAACCATCACCAGAAATTACTTCTAATTCTTTTTTAGTATCGTTCATAAAATCCCCCTCCAATATAAAATCAATTATATTTTAGCACAAAAATAGTAATAAATCAAATTTTAAAGATAATTATATTTTATTGACAGCTAGAAAAATCCATGAGATAATATATACATTGAGAAAAGCAAGTTAAATAATTATAAACATAATACAAAAATATTTTATTAATATACTAAAAGGAAATGTGATGAAATGGAAAATAAAAAAATTGAGGGAATAATTGAAGCAATTCTTTTTGCAGCAGGAAGACCTGTAAAAATTGAAGAATTCATATTAAATTTAGAAATAAATAAAGAAGAAATAGAAAAAATAATAAAACAAATGCAGAATGACTATGAAAAAGAAAATAGAGGCATAGAACTAATAAAAATAGAAAATTCATATCAATTATGCACAAAAAAAGAATATTATGAAAATATTTATCCAGTAATAGACAACAGAAGTAAGCCAAGACTTTCAAATGCAGCATTAGAAACGCTTTCTATAATTGCATATAATCCTAGAGTAACAAGACCAGAAATAGAATCAATAAGAGGAGTAAGTGCAGATGCAAGTATATATAAATTATTAGAATATAACTTAATTGAAGAAGCTGGAAAATCAGATTTACCAGGAAAACCAATGACATATAAAACAACACAAGAATTTTTAAAAATGTTTGGCTATACATCACTAAAAGATTTACCAGAATTACCAAGATATAAATTGGACTCTAATAAACAAATAGTAATTGATGAATTAGTAGAAGACGAAGAAGAAAAAGAAAAAATGGAAAAATCAAATAAAGAAGATTATATAGAGAAAAAACAAGATAAACAAAATATAGAAACAAAACAAGTCAATAATACAGAAAATAAAGAAATCCAAAAAGTAGACGAAAAAAATTTAGAGGCACCAGAACCCGAAAGGGAAGAGAAAAACTAAAAATAGAAAATCTAAAAAATAATAAAAATTAATATTAAAATTAAGAAAAATAATAGTAAAGGTTTATAGGTAACCAATTAAAAACCTAAATACAAAATAAGGTGGAATAAATATGAAATTATCACAAACAGGAATGGGAACAACAAAACTAAATAATATTGATGAGATGTATCCAGGACAAAGCATTTTAATGCAAACAGGTCAATTAGTACAATATGGAGCAGGGTTATTTGGATATAATACAGTTATATTATTAGTGAGAAGAAAAATAGAAAAAATAATTACGGAAACATTAAATAAATATGGATGTATAGAAGTTCTACTTCCAACACTACAACCAGACACAATTTGGAAAAATTCTGGAAGATATGACCAATATGTAAATGATGGAACAATGCTAATAACAGAATCAAACAAAGGAACATTTTGTTTAGCACCAACAGGAGAAGAAGCAATGTTAGAATTTGCAAGAGAAAAATTAAAATCATACAAAAATCTACCGGTAACATTTTATCAAATTGGAGAAAAATACAGAAATGAAATAAGAACAAGAGGATATCTATTAAGAGGAAAAGCTTTCCCAATGCTTGATGCATACAGCTTTGATACAAATGAAGAAATGATGGAAAAATCATATGAAAATGTTAGAAAAGCATTTTTAGAAATATTTGAGAAAATAGGATTAAAAGTAATACCAATAGTTGCAGATAATGGAGCAATGGGAGGAAAAAAATCAGAAGAATTTATGTTAATATCTAATCAAGGAGAAGACAAAATACTTTATAATGAAGAAACAGGAATAGGATTAAATACTGAAATATTGGAAAGAGAAGATTATAAAACATACTTAAAAGAAGAATATGGAATAGAAGATATATCAAATTATAAAGAAATAAGAACTATGGAATTAGGACATATATTCCAATTAGGAACAAGATATTCAGAAATGATGAATGGAAAATACATAAATCAAGAGGGAAAAGAAGCTTTATATTATATGGGTTGTTATGGTATTGGAGTAAGCAGAACCTTAGCAGCACTTTATGAAGAATGTCTAATAAATGATGAGAAATGGGGACCTTGTGGATTCGTACTACCAAATTCTGTTGCACCATTTAAAGTTCAAATAATACCTAAAATGGAAAATGAAGAAAAAGCAAAATTAGCAAACAATTTATATGAAAAATTACAACAAGAAAATATAGGAGTAATTCTAGACGATAGAGAGAAAATAACAATGGGAGCAAAAATAAAAGATTGTAAAATCTTAGGAACACCATATATGATAGTAATAGGAGATAAACAAGAGGGAAATATATTAGAAATTGAGAATATAGCGACAGATGAAAAAGAATTACTTACAATAGAAAAATGCATAGAAAAATTTAAAAATATAATATAAAGAATAAAAAAGGACTTTACAAAACAAAAAGCTATTAAAAAGTTGAGTAGGGGATGTAAAATGTTACATTAATATCTAAAACAAAAAATTAAACTTTAGTATAGAAAATTTTAGTTTGAATTTATACATAAGTTAAAGATGGAATAGTAACAAAATAACAAAATCATATTTAATATAAGAAAGAAGTGATATTATGAAAACAAAATCATTAATAATATTATGTATTATAATATTTATTATACAAATGGCATTACCTATCACATCAAATGCCTATCAACTACAGAGCAGATCAAATTCAGAAACAACAATGGATGTAACTTTAGAAAGGGATGAAACAGATAGAAACAAAATTAATGTTATAGCAATAGACACAGAATATAAAATAACAGAACTAAAATATGTAAATAAATATATAGAAATAGAAAATATAGAATACTTTGAACAAAATAATACAGATGTAAAAGAATTTGATATAACACCTAGTCAAAGAATTGAGACAAGTTTTGAAATAGAAGATTATGGAAGTTACACAGTTTATGCAAAAAATGAAATAGGAGCAAGATTTTTAAGTAGAATAAAATTAAATAATCCAAATGATGCACCTAAAATAACATTAATAAAAAATGAAGAAAATCCATTAGAATTAACAATAAAAGTAACAACACCAGAACTTAATATAGTGAAATTAAAAATAGCAAAAAAAGATTCAATCAACCAAGAAATCGACTTTAATGAAGAAGGAACAAATATAGAATTTACACAAAGCAATAGTGTAACAGTAGAATATAAAGATATAACACAAGAAGGAATATATGTAATATATGCAGAAGATGAGCAAGGAAACAAAGCAACAAGTCAAATATATCTAATAAATCAAAGCACTCCAATATCAGCAAATATATCAAAAATTGATGAAAACAGAAATGTAAAAATTGAAATAACAGATAGTTTATGCAATATAATAAAAATAAAAGTAGCCAAAGAATCCGAGATAAAAAATTTTGAGGATTTTGAAACAAAAGGAGAAGAAATAGAAATAACACCATCAAAAAATATAAATATTACATACCAAGCACCAGAAGATGACATATATGTATTTTACATAGAAGACGAAGCAGGCTATAAAAAAATGATACAAAAAAGAATAACAACACAAAGTGAAACAATACAAGTAGAGATATCACAAAATGAAAATAACCCAAGAGAGCTACTAATAAGTGCATCAGACACACTTAGTAGTATCATAGAAATGAAAATTGCATTAGGAGAAGATATTGATTTTGAATATTTTGAGACAGAAGGAGAAAAATTAGAAATAATACCAGGAAAAAATGTAACTGCAACATATACATTAAATCAAAATAGCAAAGTACATATATTTGTACAAGATGAAAGTGGATATAAATACATTTATTCTACAACTATAACTGGAATAGACATTAAACCAATAGAGCCACCAGTAATTACATTAGAGCAAAATATTCAAAAACCTAGACAAATAGATGTAACTGTATTAGGAATAGATGATTTTATAGATGAAGTAAAATGGACAAAAGGTTCACAAAATGCAGAATATTTTAAGGAAAATGGAACAACAATAGGAGAAGGAATTGTTGGAAAAATGGTAAGAACCAATTTTGAAATAGACGAAGTTGGAACATATACTGTATATGCAATAGACAATTCTGGGAATGAAACAGTAAAACAAATAGAAATAAATAGCATGGAAACACCAGAAGAACCAGATCCAAATCCTGACGAAGACACACAACCTCCAGAAATTACATTTTCAAAGGTAATAGATAAGGAAAACAATAAAGTAAATATTACAGCGAATATAGTAGACGATAAATCACAAATAGAAATTGCAAAAGTAGATGGAGGAATCCATGATACAGCATATTTTACAAACAATGGAATAGAACTAAATTTAACAAAAGGAGAAAAAAATGCAGAAGCAAAATTTTCATTAAACAAAAATGGAACATATACAATATATGTAAAAGATGAAGCGGAAAATGAAACAGTAAAAAATTTTGAAGTAACAGAAATAGAAACTGAACCAGATCCAACACCAGAAGAGGATAGAACACCACCTACAATAACAGGTGTAGAGGACGGAAAAACATACAAGCAATCTGTGACACCAAAAGCAGAAGATGAAAATCTTAAAGAGGTAACATTAATAAAAGATGGAGAAAAGGTTGCAAATTATAAAAATGGAGATACAATTAGAAATGAAGGAAAATATGAAATAATTGCTACAGATGAAGCAGGAAATAAAACAATAATAACATTTATTATTGAAAAAGAAGATAATACAAAGAATAACACAACAGGAGGAAATACAACAGGAAACAACACAACAGGAGGAAATACAACAGGAAACAATACAACAGGAGAAAACACAACTGGAAACAACACAACAGGAGGGAATACAACAGGAAACAATACAACAGGAGGAAACACAACTGGAAATAACACAACAGGAGGGAATACAACAGGAAACAACACAACAGGAGAAAACACAACCGGAAACAACACAACAGGAGGAAATACAACC
>CALXSO010000072.1 GCA_944391155.1 uncultured Clostridia bacterium | reverse complement strand
AAAACAGTTGACAAATGGGGAAGAAATTAGGTATAATATTAAATGTGCTTAACATATGGGACATAAACGAGATGGTGGATGTAGCGCAGTTGGTTAGAGCGCCAGTTTGTGGCACTGAAGGCCGTGGGTTCTAGTCCCATCTTCCACCCCATTTTAAAAATTAAATATTGGGCTGTAGCCAAGCGGTAAGGCACCAGACTTTGACTCTGGCATGCGTAAGTTCGAATCTTACCAGCCCAGCCAAACAAATATTATACGAACTTAAAAGTTCATATGACAAGCAAAATAGCAACTTTCAAGAAATTGAGAGTTGTCATTTTTTGACTTTCTAACAAAATGTCTAACAAATTAAAATTTTAATGAATGATTTTATTAAGTAGTTATGAAAAATGCTCATAAATTAAAAAATTATTAAAAAGGAATGAAATTAGAAATTTATATAAACGAGAAGAAAACTACCTCTTGAAAAAGATATAGAGAGATAAATGCTTTTCATTATGTAAGAAATTACAAAAGTATCTCACATTTCTGTGAGATACAAACGTATTCTAAAATTTGCTGACGCTAATACATAGGTATCGTTCAGCTAACGTATTCTAAATGCATTATACTATATAATATGTGTTAGAATCAATAAAAGTATTCAATTTTTTATAAAAAGTTTTTTGACGTCAATTAAAGATTAACTTTATCTAACCAAAATATAGTTTTTCTTCGCCTAATATGTTATACTATTAATAAATATTTGAAACTGGAGTAAAAATGATAATAAAATATTATATAACAAAAAACGATAAATTTTTAAATATAAATGAATTATTGAAAGTAAAATTTATGATATCTAATAGACTTCTTTCAAAATTAATACATTCAAAATGTATTACTATTAATAAATCTATTTGTGATTCTAGAAAAATGTATTCTATAGGAAGTCTTTTGGAAATCAACTTTAATTATGAGGAAGCTTCAGATAATATTATAGCTACTAAAATGAATTTAGATATAATATATGAAGATAGCTGGCTTCTTGTTGTTAATAAGCCTTTTGGTATACCTGTTCATCCTTCTATGTCGCATTATTCAGACTCTCTTTCTAATGGTATAAAATTTTATTTTGATTCTATTGGATTAAAGAAAAAAATTAGACCTGTTAATAGACTTGATTTATACACTTCTGGTCTTGTTGTTTTTGCTAAATGTGAATATATCCAGGAATGTTTGATTAGACAAATGTCAAAACATAATTTTAAAAAGTTTTATCTTGGCCTTTCATATGGTAATTTCGAAACACTAGATGAAATTATAAACAAACCTATTGCAAGAAAACCTGGTAGTATTATTGAACGTTGTGTAGATTTTAATTATGGTAAGCCCTCTATAACTCATTATCGAGTTTTAAAAAAATTTCAAAACTATGCCCTAGTTCTTTTTAAATTAAAAACCGGAAGAACTCATCAAATTCGTGTTCATATGAATTCTATTGGTCACCCTCTAATTGGTGATACTTTGTATTTTAAATCAAATCCTTATTTTAAAGGTCAAGCATTGCACTGTTATAAATTATGCTTTTTTCATCCAGTAACTAATTTTTTCTTAAAGCTTAGAAATCTTCCACCTTGGTTTTATTCTTATTTTGATTTTTAATTATAATTTGATTTAAAAACTTATTTATATAAAAAACTCATATTTGCAAAATAGCTAATATGAGTTTTTTAATTTATTTGCTACATTTCTAGTATATTGTATATCAATATATTTTTTTAGTAATATTATATTTATGGTTCTTTTAAAAAATCTTTTCTTTCTCCTTTTGCAATTTCATTATATATTTCAATTTTATATTCTAGCCTTTTTATTGTATTTGCTATTTCTTCTTGTTTTGATAATAATTTTTCCTTTTGTTCTATTAATAGCTTTTTTCTAGCTTCAATTGTTTTATCTCCTTGCTTATATAAATTGATATATTCTGTTAATACCTCTATTGTCATGCCTGAATTTCTCATACATTTTATGAATTCAATCCATCTACAGCTTTCATCATCAAAATCTCTAATTCCTGATTTAGTCCTTGGTACTCTAGGTATTAGTCCTATTTTTTCATAATATCTTATTGTATCTTCTGTTAAGTTATATTTTTTACTTACTTCTGCTATCCTCACTTATACTTCCTCCACTACTAGATTTTATTTTTCTAGGTTATTATATTGCTCATCATTAACTTGTTCACACCATTCATTCGAAGTATTTTCTCCTGGCACCTCTAAAGCTAAATGACTAAACCAACAATCTTTTTTTGCACCATGCCAATGTTTTACATTTGCTGAAATTGTCACAATGTCTCCTGGCTTTAAGCTTTGAGCAGGCTCTCCTTCTTCTTGATACCATCCTTCTCCATCAACACATATTAAAATTTGCCCACCACCTTTAGTTGCTTTATGTATATGCCAGTTATTTCTACATCCTGGTTCAAATGTTACATTTGCAATAAATATATTTGTTTTACTAGGATCTGTTAATGGTTTTAAATATGAATTACCAATGAAATATTGTGCAAAGTTTGTATTTGGTTCTCCTAAACCAAACATTCCTCCATGTTCTTCTTCTATTTTACTATCTTCTGAATAAACTTCTTTTGCAATATTAAATGCAGCCCAAGCATTTGGCCATCCACAATAAAAAGCTAGATGTGTAATTATTTCTGCCATTTCTTCTTTTGTTACACCATTGTTTTTTGCATTAATAATATGATATTTAAATGAATTATCAATTCCACCTTTTCCTATAAAACCAGCTATGGTTATCATGCATCTGTTTTTTATGGATAGTTTATCCTCCCTTGACCATACTTCTCCAAATAATACATCATCATTTAACTCAGCAAATTTAGGTGCAAATTCTCCTAATTGCTCTCTTCCTGCTGTTTGTTTCTTCATAATTCATTCCTCCTTTTCTATATTTATTATTTTATCACTTAGAGTTAACTTTAAGTCAATATTTTTTTATTTTTTTACATAAAATTTTTTATACAATAGTTACTTGTCAGATTAAATTTTGTATAATAGCTCAAAATGTTAATATATAAATATTTTTTTGTTAAAAAAGCTTTGGATCTACCTATTAGTCTTTAAGAAAAATATTTTTATATCAACATTTCGATTGGCTTATCTTTATGCTACACTGAATTGTAACATATGATATATTTAAAGAAACATTATATTAGGAACTAAAACAACCTGAAAAAACCACATCTAAAATTATGATGTGGCTTTTATTTTAGTTTAAATCATTAATTACATTTTTCAAAATTTCAGTATTATCTAAATTATTATTTGGATTAGTATTTATAAAAATAATTACACTATTTTCATCTTCAACTAAATCATATTCTTGATATGGATCTAACTGTTGATATGGATATTCTACTACCTCTCCTGATACAGTATCAATTTCATAATATTTATCTGTTATTGCAAAAATATATTGTTTTTCGCTATTTATAAAGCTTTCTAGCTTTTTATCATAATCATTTTGTTTCTCTTTATTTACTATATTTAAATAACCATCAGCTGAAATCTCATAATTTGATTCAGTGATTTGTTTTAAGTTTTCCAAAAATTTCTCTCTACTATTTTCTTCTATCCAAATGCCATTTTTAGTAATTTGGCTTTGATTAATTATATTATCTATATTACTATATTCGGGTTGACTATTTGACAAAATACCTGCAAGTGCAACTTTATATTGTATTTCATGTTTAACGTTCAATGTTTTTCTTCCATCATATTCGGTATCAATTTCATATATTGATTCGTCACCTGATAATCCTGTTTCTTCTTTGATATCTTCAATTGTTGCATCATTTTGATAACTTATTTCATTTTCTTTATCTATATTTGTATAATCATTTTGTATATTATTATTTGTTTTATTTTTATTTGTAAAAATTAAAACTAATATTACAATTATGCATATAATTATTATAATAGATATTCCTATTATAGTTTTCTTTTTCTTTGACATTTTTTATATTCCTTTTAAAATATTTAGGTTTTAATTTGGTCCTATAACCTTTTCAAAAATTTTGTATAAATGTGCTCAAAAATATTATTTCAGAATTGTTCTATTTTATACTTTATACAATTCCTTTAAGCATTGATAATGTTGCACTTATATATCTTTCTGTAATATTGTTATTCTTTACATCTTGTGGTGTTTTTATATATGATGGTAATTCTATAAGTGCTGACCTTGCAGCTCGATTGTTTGATCCTAAATTTGTTCTTGCCCAGTTTATTAAATATCCTTTTCCATATGTTGCTGTATCTGTATTTTCTGGGAATTGTGTCCTATAGTAATTTCTAATTCCACTATCACCTATTAATTGTTGTGTCCATCCGTGTAAATCCACCAAAACAGTCTGTCCGTTTTTTGATTTATGTGCTAATAGAAAATCTCTTAAATACATTGACTCATATGCTTGGAATGGTGCTGTTCCTGTATAATTTCTGCTTGATGAAATAACTTGAAAACTTGTTGACCAGTTTCTATTTATATCAATACCTTTGTTACCAGGTGCTTTACTAAATAATGTTGTTCTACCTGGTCCATTATTTGTTGTTCCTACTCTTCTTCCATCTGGATTTACTTCTGGAATTATATATATCGTCCATTTTTCTGCTAAACTTTCATCCTTAGTAGTTTGTAATCTATTCCAAAATTCATTGGCAATTAGTACTAATTCTGTTCCGTCTCTTGCCCACGAATCTTCAAATCCATGAACGCAGAATGTTGCGAAAAATACGTTTGGACCTGAACCATATTGATAATACATTAAGTCTGAACCATTTGAATTACCTTTTACTTTAAGTCCGCTTACACCATATGTTCCTGTTGTTATTACAATTTTTTCTTTTATTGTAACTTTTTGTTCATATTTTTGAATTACTTTTCCATCTTTTTTAGATATTTCAATTTTTATAGTATGTGTTCCTAATGTATAGTTAGCAAAATTTACATTCATACTAAATCCTGGTTTTGTATTAGTAACATCTCCACCATAACCTTTTATTTGATTTAATACGTCTGTTCTTTCTTTTCTAGTAATTGTATTTTTGATTTCTTTGTTGTCAATGTATATTTTTAAATTAGTGTCTGATATATTAGCTAAATACCATCCTTTAATTATACCTGTTTCATTTGTAATTGTGTTTCCTGGTGCATCTAAGCATATATATACTTTTTCTTGTTTAATCTTTGGTATTATCTTTATTTCTATTGCTTTTAGTTTTAAATTTTGACCTGTCGTTCCTGCATATTCTCCATCATATGCCCAATCTTGCCAACCAATTCCTTCTACATAAGTTCTATATCCAATTGAATATTCTTCTGTTCCTGTTAATCTTATTCTTATTGCCTCTACTTTTTTGTTTTGCCCTGTTGTTCCTGATTGTTCTCCTGCCTTTTTCCAAACTTTTTCCCATCCTAAGTCTTGGATATGTGATTGATATTCTATTGAAATTCCTTCTGGAAAGTTTATTTCTTCTATTTTAATTGCTTCTATTTTAGTATTTTTATTTATGTTTCCTGCTTTTTGTCCTTCATAAAAGTCATTTTGCCATCCTATGTCTTGCATGTGCACTGAATATTTTAAATGCAAATTTGTCTTATCTATATTGATTTCATATTTTTTATTAGCTAATATAGTTGTTCCATCTTCCTTATATACTGTTACTGACAAAACATTTTTGCCTTGTTTCAATTTTTCTACTTCTTTTGTTGGTAATGTGATTACAAATCCTGGAGTTGGTGTGTTTTCTTTTCCGCCGAAACTTTGGTTATTTGTATATACATCATTTCTTGCACTTTGTTTTACATAACTATCTACTGAAGTGTCTCCTATTTTTATCTCTAATTTAGTTTTTGGAATATTTGCTAAATACCATCCTTTTATTGATATCCCATCTGTGTAAAATGTTTTGTGACTAATATCTGTTTCCATTTGAATTATAGCTTTTGGTTCTTTTGGAACAATTTTTATTTCAATTGCTTCTATTTTTCTATTTTGTCCTGTTGTTCCTGCCATATCCCCATCTCGAACCCAATCTTGCCATCCTATATCCTGTACATGTGCTCTATATTCTACTGAATAATTACTAGTTCCAGTTAATTTAATCCTTATAGCTTCTGCTTTTAGTTTTCTTCCTGTTGTTCCCGCAATCTCACCTTCGTTTTTCCAATCTTGCCATCCTATGTCTTGTACATGCATTTGATACTGTAATTTTACATTTTCTGATAGATTTTTTGTATATATTTTTGTTGCTTCTAGTTTTAAATTTCTTCCTGTTGTTCCTGATGTTTTTCCATCTTGAACTTCTGGTTGCCATGCAATATTTTCAACATGTGATGAATAAATTATATGAGGATTTTTAGTATCTATATTTATATTTTTTTCTATTGTTTTTATTTCTACAGTTTTATCTTTGTTTGTTAGTTGTAACTTTAATGTATGTTTTCCGTCACCAATTTTGGTTAAATCATCCATATTAATTTTAAATTTATATGTTTTTAACCCTTTTCCTTTTTCTAATTGGTCTTCAGTCTTTGTATATTCTTGCACTTGCATATTTTTTGTATAGTCTTTATTGTCTATACTTAATGATAGCTTACTATTTTCTAAATTTGTTGTATATATTCCTTCTTCTTGGATACCATCACTATAGTATGTTTTATTGTTTGGTTCATTATTAAATTTAATTTCAGCTTTTGCTTTTTTAGGTATAATTTCGATTTGTATTGCTTCTATTTTTAAACATCTACCAGTTGTTCCTGCCATTTCTCCATCTTCTACCCAATCTTGCCATCCTATATCTTGTACATGTGTACGATAACGTACAGAATAGTCTTCAAGGTTTACAAGACGTATTCTTATTGCTTCCATTCTTAAATTTTTTCCTGTTGTTCCTGATAGTTCTTCATCATTGTTCCAATTTTGCCATCCTATATTTTCGACATGTGCCTGATATTCTATTTTAGCATTTTGTGGAGCATTTATTAATTTTATTTTTATTGCTTCTAGTTTTTTATTTTGTCCTGTAGTTCCTGATTGTTTTCCGTTTGACTTTGAATATTCTCCTTCCCAACCTTTGTCTTGAATATGTGAATAATATTCTACTCCTATATTGTTTGTATTTAAACTTGTTGCATCATTTCGTTCTATCATTCCTAGAAGTAGTCCAAAAATTAATATCATTATTATGAAAATTTGGTTTAATAATTTTTTGTTCATCACAATCTCCCCTTTTTATAATAATTTAATATGCTGTTTAAATTTTTATTATATAGTAAATAATATGAGATTTTTAAGTTATGCTAGATTGAATTTCTTTTTTTTATTTTAAAGTCATCCTATCTTAAATTTTAAATATCCTAATATTGGAAAATGAAATATTAGTATTTCTTTACACATCTTTTTTATCATATTGTTTCCATATAAGTATTTAAAATATTTATATATTTGAAAATTTATATATTTTGATTTTTCTATACTTGTATAATAATTTATTATTTCATTTAAAAACTTGATTGTTGATTGTTTTTTTGTATAATCTAAACACATTTTAGCTCCACTTAAATATGCCTTATCTATTACGTCTTCTTTTCTATATTTTAAATAACTTTTAAAAGTTTTACCATTTTTTTCTTTCCATCTTGCTAGATTTTGACTTAAATTTCTTCCTCCAAATACATTATTTGTATGTAATCGATAATCAAACAGAGGCTTTTCTATATATGCTATGCCTTTTTGCTCATTTGCTATAAATGCAGCTAACCAATCATGTGCCATTACACTTTCTTTGAATGGTAACATTTTGTCTCTTACGTTTTTTGTAAAAATTTGTGAACAACCTATTCCAATACATCTTGATATGGCGAGTTTATTTTTTCCGTATATTAATGGCATATTCTTATATTTAAAATAATTACTATGAAGTACTTTTCCTTCTTGATCTATTTGTCTACCATTTACATATACTAAATCCACTTCATCTTGTACTAGCTCTTTTAGGCTTTTTTCTACTTTTTTTGGATACCATATATCATCATGATCGCTATACATTATATAGTCAGCTGATGATTTTTCTAATAAAAATTCAAAATTTTTTATGTATCCTAAGTTTTTTTCTTGAAAGTATAGCTGTATTCTATTGTCTTTATTTTTATATTCTTCTAATATTTTTTTTAACTCTTCATCGTTTGAATTATCATCACTAATTATTAAGTTTATATTTTTATATGTTTGATTTAGTATACTATCTATTTGCATTTTTAGGAATTTGATGTTACTTCTGTAAGTTGCTAATAGTATATCTACTTTTTCTCTCATTTTTCGTGTTTTTATTCTCCATTCTTTATTTTTATAATATGTATTTACATTTTTTTACTTCCATCTTATTTATACCATTAAATATTTTTTTTGGCAATATTTTATGGTGAATTTTAAGAAATTTATATGATTAATG
>CALXSO010000071.1 GCA_944391155.1 uncultured Clostridia bacterium | reverse complement strand
GTTGCTAAAAAAATCCCTCTTATAATTTATTTTATAAGAGGGATTTTTTTAATCTATATCTAGTTTTCCGTTTTTACAATCTATTACTACTTTTTCAGAAGGTTTGATCTTTTCTTTAAGGATATTTTCTGCAATTAAAGTTTCTAATTTTTTGGTAACAAATCTTTTTAATGGTCTTGCACCATAAATTTGATCATATCCATTTTCTATTAAATAGTTTTTAGCTTCTTGAGTTAGTTCCAAACTTATGTGTTTATCGTCTAGTCTTTTTTCTAAATCTTTAATTAATAAATCCAAAATTTTTGAAACTTCATTTTTTTTCAAAGGTTTATAAAATACAATTTCATCTAAACGATTTAAAAACTCTGGTCTAAAGCTCTTTTTTAATAATTCATTTACTTTATCTTTTGCTTCTTTAGATATTTCTCCTTTTTCATCAATTCCTTCTAATATATATTCTGAGCCTAAGTTAGATGTAAGTATTATTATCGTATTTTTAAAATCTATTGTTCTTCCTTGAGAGTCTGTTATACGACCATCATCTAACACTTGTAATAATATATTAAATACATCTGGATGTGCTTTTTCTATTTCATCAAATAATACAACTGAATATGGCTTTCTTCTTACTGCTTCTGTAAGTTGACCTCCTTCTTCATATCCAACATATCCGGGAGGTGCTCCTATTAGTCTTGATACAGAATATTTTTCCATATATTCAGACATATCTATTCTTACCATATTGTGTTCGTCATCAAATAGACTTTCTGCTAAACTTTTTGCAAGTTCTGTTTTTCCTACCCCTGTAGGTCCTAAAAATAAAAATGAGCCTATTGGTTTTTTTGGATCACTTATCCCTGCTCTTGAACGCATTATCGCTTCAGATACATCCTCTACTGCTTCATCCTGTCCTATTACTCTTTTATGAAGGATATCTTTCAGATGTAATATTTTTTCTCTTTCTCCTTCCATTAACTTAGTAACTGGAATTCCTGTCCATTTTGAAACTATTTTTGCTATTTCTTCCTCTGTTACTTTATTTCTCAATAGCACATTTTCTTTGTTATTTTCTTCCGCTTCTTCTCTTTCTAAATCTTTTTGAAGTTCAGGTAATTTTCCGTATCTTAATTCTGCTACTTTATTTAAGTCATAATTTCTTTCAGCATTTTCAATTTCTGCATTTGTTTTTTCTATTTCTTCTCTTAGTTTTTGTACTTTTTCGATTGATTGCTTTTCATTTTCCCATTTTGCTTTCATAGAGTTAAATTTTTCTTTTAGCTCTGATTTTTCTTTTTGAATTTCTTCTAATCTCTTTTTTGAAAATTCATCTTTTTCTTTAGAAAGTGCTGTCTCTTCTATTTCTAGTTGCATAATCTTTCTAGATACTTCATCAAGTTCTGTTGGCATAGATTTCATTTCTGTTTTTATTAGACTACATGCTTCATCTACTAAATCTATTGCTTTATCTGGTAAGAATCTATCTGATATATATCTATTTGATAGTGTTGCAGCTGCAATCAAACTATTATCTGATATTTTTACTCCATGGTATACTTCATATCTTTCTTTTATTCCTCTTAATATTGAGATTGTATCTTCTACACTTGGTTCATTTACCATTACAGGTTGGAATCTTCTTTCTAATGCTTGATCTTTTTCTATATATTGTCTGTATTCATTTAATGTGGTTGCACCAATGCAATGTAATTCTCCTCTTGCAAGCATAGGCTTTAATAGATTTCCTGCATCCATTGCACCTTCTGTTTTTCCAGCTCCTACTATTGTGTGAAGTTCATCAATAAATAAAATTATTTTTCCTTCACTTTTTTTTACTTCTTGAAGAACAGCTTTTAATCTTTCTTCAAATTCTCCTCTATATTTTGCACCTGCAACAAGTGCTCCCATGTCTAGTGCAAATATTGTGCAATCTTTTAATCCTTCTGGAACATCTCCTCTTACAATCCTTAATGCTAGTCCTTCTGCAATTGCTGTTTTTCCTACTCCGGGTTCTCCAATTAAACATGGATTATTTTTTGTTTTTCTAGATAGTATCATAATTACATCTCTAATTTCAGAATCTCTTCCTATTACTGGGTCTAATTTTTGATTACGTGCTAATTCTACTAAATCTTGTCCGTATTTTTTTAGTACATTATATGTACTTTCTGGATTGTCACTTGTTACTCTTGTATTTCCTCTAACTGTTGAAAGAGCTTTTAGAAATTCATTTTTATTTAGCCCATATTTCTTGAATAGTTCTTTTAAATATGAATTTAAATTGTCCATTAATGCTATCATAATATGTTCAACGGAAATATATTCGTCTTTCATTCTACTCGCAACTTTTTCTGAATTAGAAAGAACTAAATCTACATCCTGAGAAACATATATTGAGTTTGTTTGCCTTGAAGAACTTGTGACTTTAGGCGAATTTGTAATTCTATTTTTTAGCTCGTTTTCAAACTCTTCAGATATTCCTATTTTTTTTAAAAGTTCTTTTATTAAACTCTCATTCTGTTCTAATAAAGCGAGTAATAAATGTTCTTCTTCTATCTGTGCATTTTGATTTTGTATTGCTATATTTTGGGCATCTTGGATTGCTTCTAGTGATTTTTGTGTAAATTTTTGTGCATTCATTTAAATTCCCCCTTAATCTTATTTTTCAATTTTATTGTATTATATCATATATATAATTTTTGTATGTTCTTTATAGGTTATTTTTGTGAAATTTTGGTGTTATTTTGTTTTGTTTCATAATTATGTGTTTAACTGTGATTCTAATATTTGTTTGCTTATTATATTTTAAAAATTTATTGCTCATTTTTTACTTACTAATATAATTGATACTACTTTATGGATGAGAAGTAGCTCTTAATATTTTTTAGGTCCAAAATTTAAATAATCTGTTCAATTTTTCTTTAGGAAATTAAATGTTTGAAATTTTATTTTTAATTTATTTTATTTTGTAAAATAGAAAGAGTCTTAAAATTTTCTTTAGAATAAAATTCTTTAGAAAATTTTAGAACTATTTTTAATTTTGTCCAATAATAAATGTATCAAAGATATTATCAGGGCTTACGTATATCTTTTTATAGGTGACCTTCCTTGTTATATACGGAAAAATTTGCATAGAGTTAAAATAAAATGGATTTTTCTATACAATAAAAATAGGGATTTTGAGGAACGTCCCTAAATCCCTATTTCTGGATTGTCTTCTAATATTTTATTTACTATATTTTCTTTCATTGAAAATGGTATTACATATCCTTTAAGTGTCTTTGCTTTTTCTTTTAATGATGTGTTTTCTTCGTTTACATATATTTTTGATTTTCCTTTTCCGTTTTTTGCTTCTTGTACTAAGTTTGATACTGGTGAGTTTCCGTCAAATGCTACTACTACTGAACTTCTTCTTTCAAATATTTCGTAGTTGAAACTTTTGTATATTCCTGAGTCTTCATTTTCTGTTGATATTCTTATAGCTTTTAAGTCTTCTTTTTTTAGATTTTTTTCTACTTCTTCTGTTATCATTTTTGGTATAATTGCGTCTATTTCAAATTTTTTGTTTAGTTTTTTTGAAATATCAAGTATTGCTTTTTCATATCCTTGCATTTTGTGTCCTATTACAAAATATGCTTTTTCATTATTTACTCTTTTTATTAGTTCTGTTAGTATTCTTTTTCCTTCTTCTGTTAATACTGTTTCTCTTCCTTGTGCATTAAAGCTTCCTCCTGCTATTATTATTGGCATTTTGTCTGTTGGCAGTTCTGATATTTTGTCTTTTAATGCTTCTTCAGATGATATTCCTATTCTTAATCTTAAGTTCATTTTTTTGTTCTTGCTCTCTTCTTCGTTTTTTATTTCTTCTTGTGTTATTGCTTCTTTTATTGTTCTTCCATTTAAAAATTTTTCGAATTTTTTGCTTTTTTCTATAAAATATTCTTCGTTTCTTTGTATTATTTCATCTTCTACTTTTCTCATTTCTTCAAAGTCTTTTTCGTTTAAATTTAATAGATTCTGTAATGCTAATTGTTCGTCAATTGTGTCTGTTCCATAAAATCCACACCCGTCTGTTCCTTGTACACATTTTATTCCATTTTGTAGGTATGTTTTTAGTGGATGTTTTTCTAGGTTGCTTAAGTTGTTTAGTCTTACATTTGATGTTAATTGAAATTCTAGTACTGCTCCTGTTTTTTTCATTTTTTTCATTAAGTTTTTTCCTTTTTCTGTGTTTATGTCTTGTGTGTATAATCCATGCCCTAGTCTAAAGTTTGGTATTTTTTCTCCTGGTTTTAATGAATTCAATATACAATCTATTGATTTTTCTACATTTTCTCTTAAACTGTCATTTTCTCCAGCATGTATCCTTATTGTGAAGTTTGGATCTTCTTCTACTACATATCTTACTATTTCTTCTATTACTGGTTGTAGTTCTGATATGTCATTTATTTCTTCCCCTATAAAGTCGCTTCCTGTTACATAAGGACTTTTTGCTATTGCTTTTAGTACATCTATGTTCTCTCTTAAATAATTGCTACTTGTTTTTTGGTCCTTTATTATTGTTAGTGGTATTCTTCTTATTGCTACTAATAATCTTAATTTTACTCCTGTTTCTTTTTCTATTTTTGGCATTATGTTATGCATTTGCTCTATTACTTTTATTCCTGCTTTTCCTTTTTTGGTTAAGTTTGTGTCTGCTATTTCTGCATATTTTATTCCTTGTTTTTGATATTCTCTTGCTATCCAAAGTAATTTGTCTTCAAAAAATGTGTTGTTTTTGTATGAACTTGTTTCTTCTTTGTCTTTTAACATTTGTTTTACCATTTTTTTGATGTCATTTTCTGGTATATTATCTATTTGTTCTGCTTTTAATTTTATTTTTTCATCACTTTCAATACCTCTTGCAAATACATATCTGTATAAGTATAGCTTTTCTAAATTTGTGAATACCGCTTGCCCGTCTTTTAGTATTGCTAAACTTGTTCTTATTTTTGATATGTTATACTCTGCATTTTCTAAGTTGTTTAAAATGAAATCTGCAAAGTTTATAAATGTGTTGTCATTTATTCTTCTTGTTAAATATTTTCCTGTTAATTCTGAATTTTTAAATTGTTTTTCTACTTCTTTTCTTTGTTTTAGTATTTTTTCTTCTTGCTTTTTTGTCATTTTTAAATTTAATTTTTTTATGTAATATAGTGGATATCTTATTTGGTTTGCAATTCCTAATGCTATTAAACAATCTGGTGTTAAGTTTGCGTTCATATGTGTATGTAAGTCTGTTCTAAATTTTGATTTTTTTAATATGTATGATTTTACTATTGTTTTTTCTATTGGTAAATTGTATTCTTTTGTTTGTGACATTAATGTTTTTGTTATTGCTGGTATTTTTGCTTTTATTTCTATTTTTCCGTTTTCATATATGTTTGCAATTTTAAATCCACCAAGTCTGAAGATATATACTATTTCATTATCTCCATTTATACTTGCTGGTATTGTTCCTTTAATTATTTTCATATTGTTTTCATTTTTTATTGTTTCTATATTGCATAATTTTGCTAAGTTTGTTATTAAATTTCCTGTGTTATGATTTGGAGTTTCTAGAATATATGTTAGTTCGTCTTCGTTTGTTTTGTATAGATTTACTATTATGTCTTTTTCTTTGTCTAAATAGAATTTGTTAAATAGATTTAATTTATTCATTTTTTACCTCCAATTTTATTTTTTCGATTATAAATAGTTAATCTATATTATATCACGATTTTGATTTGTTTTCAATAGTTATGTAAACTTTTTAATATATAATTCCGTTATTCTTTTTATATTCTTCAAAACTTTTTAAACAATCTTCTCTATCTATTTCTTTTAATGTTATTAATTCTTTATTTTTTACTTTTAAGTATTCATAAATCATATCATCTCTGAAACCTATTTCTCCTGCATCTTTTCTTGTGCATCCATAATATACTTTTTTGATGTTTGCCCATATTATTGCTGAAAGACACATTGGGCAAGGTTCACATGAAGTATATAATATATATTCTGATAAATCATATGTATTTAATTTTTTGCAAGCTTCTCTGATTGCAGTTATTTCGGCATGTGCTGTTGGATCATTGTTTTTTATTACTTTATTATTTCCTTCTGCTATAATATTTCCTTTTTTATCTATGATTATGGCTCCAAATGGTCCTCCTTCTTTATTTTTTATTCCATTATCTGCTTCATTTTTTGCTAATTTCATATATTTATCCATAAAATCACTCCTTTTTATTATATTTATTAAATTTTTTTCTTTTTGGATTTCCCTGAAAGGCTTTTTGGTTCTTAGATAAACTCTATTATTTTATATAAAAATAAATTTTATCTTTCTTTTCTATAGATTTTTCTAAACATTCAAATATAGTAAGAAAAATGTTTATTAGTATGATTTATGTGAATCTAGATGATAATTTTTTGAAACTTTTTATATTATATAATATTTATAAAAATATTCAATCTTTATTCCTTTTTATCTTCTTAATTTTTTTGCTTTTGTTATTTCACTTTGTTGTTTCTTTTTTCTTGTTATTTCTTTTTTTCTTGCTGTTTCTTTTTTCTTGCTGTTTCTTTTTTCTTGCTGTTTCTTTTTTCTTGCTGTTTCTTTTTCCTTGCTATTTCTTTTTCCTTGCTATTTCTTTTTCCTTGCTGTTTCTTTTTCCTTGCTATTTCTTTTTTCTTGTTGTTTCTTTTTCATTGCTATTTCTTTTTTCTTGTTGTTTCTTTTTCGTAATCCTTTATTTTTTTATTTATTAATTCTATTTTTTCAATTTATTAATATTATTTTGTAGGGGGGTTTTTGTGTTTATTCGTTCTTTTGTTTTTAATAAGAAAATATTTATTTTAATATTTGCCTTTG
>CALXSO010000070.1 GCA_944391155.1 uncultured Clostridia bacterium | reverse complement strand
TATTGTTTCTTCTTTTGCTAATACTTTGTTGTCTGTATTGTCATTTGGTGTATTGTCTTTTTCTAAGTATTTTACTGTTACTTTTGTGTTTTGTGCATAATAGTAAATTACTTCTATTGTGTCTTTTTCCATTGTTCCTTTTGTGTTGTCTGTTGATTCTATGAATGTATATTCTGGTATGTTCTTTTGTTTTGTTTCGTATTCTTTTCCTTCATATCCTTCTATTATTTCTTCTTTGCTTAATACTTTGTTGTCTGTGTTGTCATTTGGTGTGTCGTCTATTTCTAAGTATTTTACTATTACTTGTGCATCTTTTGAGTAGTAGTAGATTACTTCTATTGTGTCTTTTTCCATTGTTCCTCTTGTGTTGTTTGTTTCTTTTTTTCCATACTTACTCACAGTCTCCTTATATATATATTCTATATTTTTATTTTAATATCTTAGATGCTGTAAGTAAATAGCTTTTTCGTGGTAATTTCTGGATGGATTTTTAGAGCTTTACGGATTACTTATTTTCTGAGAATTTTAAGTTTTTGAAACATTTATGTTGCAACAATTTGACATAATTATTTTTATTCTTTCTCTTTTTCCTCTTTTCCCTTACGGCTTACTTTGTTTTTTTGCTTTTTCTTTTTTTAGTTTTTTTGTAATATTTTTATTTTTTTTGTTTTCTATTTTATATTTTATATAAAAAATGATTCTGTTGGGTATTTATCTATTATTTACAGTAATGTAAAAATAATTATATTTATTACGTGGACTTTTGTATTTTTTTAATACTTATGCCTTATTATTTGATATGCTTTTTTGAACTTATAAAAATTGATATTTGATTTTTAATAATTTTGTTAGGTAACCTTTCTTGTTGTACACGGAAAAATCTACATAAAGTCAAGATAAAAGGCGATTTTTCTTATACAATATAAAAAGTCTTATACGTAATGTTCGTATAAGACTTTTTTTGGTGAGCCATAGAGGATTCGAACCTCCGACCGTCAGATTAAGAGTCTGCTGCTCTACCAACTGAGCTAATGGCCCATTTAAACTTGCATAAGCAAAGTTATTATAATATTTTTTTGGGGCAATGTCAAGAAATTTTGTAAAGATTTATTCTAGGTCTTGAATTCTTTTTTAAATTAGGATTATTTTTAATTGTTTATTTGAAAATTTAATTTTTTGATTGGCTATTTTTATTGTTCTTTTAATGGCTTATTTTGCTAAGTTAAAAAAATAGGATTACTTTAAATTATTGCTTAAAGTAATCCTATTTTTTATTTTATATGTGATATACTATTGTTTTCTATTTTATTTTATTATTTTTTACGCGTATTTTAATTGTATTTTCTAATTTTATTTTGTTTGTTTTACTGATATTTTAATGTATTATTGATTATTTGTCGTAGTGTTTTTATTTGTATTTGTTTCTGTTTCAGATGTAGTTTTGTTGTTATTAGTTTGTGTGTTTTTTTCTTCTGTACTTGTATTTGTACTTGTATTTGTTTTTGGCTTTTCTTCTGTTTCTTTTTTTGTTGTTGTATTGCTTTTTGTTGCTCCTTTTGTTCCTTTTAATATTATTCTTTGCATTGCATTATATGTATCTCTTGATATTATTTCTCTTGATACTACTTTACCGTTTAATGATTTTACTAAATATGTTTCTGTTTTTACCCCATTTGCTCCTGCTTGTTTTACTTTTTCAGTTCCTACTGGTAAACTTGAGTCTTCTATATATTTTGTTGTTGTAGGAATTGTTGATAATTGTTTTACTTCAAGTGTTACATCATATTCTACTTCTTCCTTATTTCCATAGATAGAAACTGTTGCTATTCCATTTTGTGCTGTTGCAATTATTTTTATTGGATATTTTCTTGTGTTTTTAAATCTAAAGTCTGTCATTCCATATACTACTGTAGCGTCTTTTCCCGCAGCTACATATGATGTTACAAATTGGTGGTTTCTTCTTTCTACTATATCTAAGTTTGCATCTATTACTGCATTATATAGTGTTGATGAAATTTGGCAAATTCCTCCTCCTATTCCATCTACTACTTGACCATTTTCATATACTTTTGCGTTTTTGTACCCTGCTGCGATTGTTCTTTCTCCTAATGTTTTATTATATGAGAATGTGTCTCCTGCAAGTACTACT
The DNA here is from genome assembly GCA_944391155.1 of uncultured Clostridia bacterium. GTDB lineage: Bacteria > Bacillota > Clostridia > TANB77 > CAG-508 > CAG-269. Next base: position 8,012 of record CALXSO010000070.1, on the reverse strand, counting down.
TGATTATTTAATTTTTGGCATGCAAGTATTAAGTTTGTTGTTCTATCTCTGTCTCCTGCATCATATCTTGTTGTGAATGTCCCTAGTTTATCTGGGAATGCTTCTGTTCCTATGTCATTTACTGTTACTTTTGGTTTTGTTATTGTTAATTTTATTACATATTCTTCTTTGTCTTCTGCTTCAATCATTGCTTTTACTTCTTCTACATTGAAGTCTATTCCTTCTACTTCTGGATATATTGTGAATGGCTCTTTTGTGTAGTAAGCGTCTTGTACTTGTTTGTATATTTCATTGTGTATTTTGTCTACATCTATTGGCGTTGGTGCTTTTTGTGTTACAGGTATTTCTATATAATCATTGTTTATGTTGTGATTGTCAAGATTTTCTTTTATTTTTGTTAATAAATTTTCTGTGTCTATTTGTATTCCTTCTTTTCCTTTTGTTATTATTAAATTTTCTCCTTCTATATAGTAACTTGATTCTATCATTACTCCTGGTAAATTTGCTCCTGTGTCTTGAATTATTTTTCTTGCCGCTTCATCATTTATTGACATTTCAATGTTTATATCTTTTTTTCCTAATAGTGTAAATAGTATATTATAATTGTTTATGAATATGTTATTATTTCTTCCAACGTTTATTGCTTCTTCTACTGCTTTGTCTATATTGTATTTTAATTCTATCATGTTTGGATTTATACTAGATTCAAATTCATTATATTTTATTGGTATTTCTTTGTTTACTTTTTCTGTATATATCGTTTCTAGTTTTATCCTTGCTTCTTCTTTGCTAAGTCCTGATACTTCTATTCCTTCTATTTTTACTCCACTTATTATGGTTGAATTATTTATATTTATTAGTGCAAATATGGTTGAAAATAATAGTGCACATAATATTATTATTCCTGATATAATACTTGTTATAATTATTTTCTTTTTTCTTTCTTTTCTGTTTGTTTTTTTATTTTTTTCTGCTTTTTTTGTTTTATCTGTTTTGTTTTTGTTTTCTTCTTTTTGGTTTTCTTTGTTCTTTATTTTGTTTTCTTTATTTTTTGCTTTTTCTTGTTTATTTTTTATTCTTTCTTCTTTATTTTTTTCTTTTTCTTTTTTGCTTTTTATTTTTTCTTCTCTCTTTTTGGCTTTTTCTTGTTTTCTTTTTTTTTTTTCTTCCCTTTTTTTGGCTTTTTCTTGTTTTCTTTTTATTTTTTCTTCCCTTTTTTTGGTTTTTTCTTGTTTACTTTTTATTTTTTCTTCTCTCTTTTTAGCTTTTTCTTGTTTTCTTTTTATTTTTTCTTCCCTCTTTTTGGCTTTTTCTTGTTTACTTTTGTTTTTCTTTTCTTTGTTATCGACTTTTCTGAATTTTTCATCTTTGCTTTTTTCTTCTTCTTTTTTTTGTTCGAGAATTTCTTTTTCAGTGTTTTTTTCTTTTGCTTTTTCCATTTCTTTTTCTCCTTCTCTTTGCAATAAGATTGTGTTGGTGCTTGTTTCGTTTTTATTTTTCTCTTCCATAAAATATCCCCTTTTCATTTTATATTTTTATAGTAACACAATTTCTCTTTTTTTACAATATTCTTTATTTTTTTACATTATTTTTATTTTCCGCATTATTTTTATTTTACTCATTGTTTTTTTACTAATTGTTTTTTGGCTCATTGTTTTTTACTTATTGTTTTTATTTTGCTCATTGTTTTTTACTTATTGTTTTTATTTTGCTCATTGTTTTTATTTTGATTTTTCCGTTCGTTTTATTTTATTTTTTAAGTAAGCTCTTAATTTATATATATTTTGTAATGTTTATTTTTATTTCAATTGCTGTATTAAGTATGTGCTAATGATTTAATATTGTACTTTAAAGTTTTATATTAATTTCTTGTAAGTATATTATATTTGAACAATTAAATTATGTTTTGCAACAAAATATGTTTTTAATGTTTTTTGATATATGATTAATTATAATTTTTATTATTCTTTGCTTTTTTATTTATATAGAAGATGTTTTAATATGTATTGTTATTTTTTAATTTTTTAAAGAATTATAAGGTTATTGTATTTATTTTTCACTACTTTTTATATATTCTTTTTTTTGAAATCTATTACTTTTTTTAATAATAGACAAAATTTTTTAAATTTTTTAAAAAAATACTTGAACATTGTCTAATTTAATATTATAATAGAAAAAGCAAAAGATAAATGTTAAGGAGCGTAAATTATGGAATTAACAAAGAATATTTTTTTTAATACTGATAAACTAGTTGAAAATAGTGATGTAAAACTTTCTTATACTGGTAAATTTTTTCAGGATAATTCATCAGAAGTTTTTCTTCATTATGGTTTTGGTAATAATTGGAATGATTTGAAAGATGTAAAAATGGAAAAAACAGAATTAGGTTTTCAAGCTGAAATTCATTTAACTGATGGTGAAACTTTTAATTTCTGTTTCAGAAATAATGATGATGAATGGGATAATAATGATGGTAATAATTACATTTTTCCTATAGAAAAACTTCAGACTGGTTTAGTTGTTTTAGAGGATGAACCTGTTTCTTTAGGTTCTGCTAGAAAACTTAGAAGGTCTTATTTATGGAGTAAAAAAATCCGTTTAGCTGTTTATAAGATTATTACTTATTTACCTAAATTGATTTCTGGTAATTATAAGAAAAAGTCAAAGATCTCTGAGTAGTAAGGATTTTTAAATTAGAAATTTTATTTTTATTAAATATATATTAATAGTTAGTAAAAATAGCAGAATTTTAGATTCTGTTATTTTTTGTTATTAATTTATTTTGGGGGATGTTTTTATGAAAAAGAAATTGTTAATCATTTTTTTAATTACTATTATTTTAATAATATTTGTTTTATTTTTCTTTATATTTAATATATATACTTTAAAAGTTATACAAATAACTGATCATGAAATTTATGCTACAACTTTAGATGGAACTGAATATTATTTCTTTTATAAGGATAATACAATTGTTTTAAATAATTGGGGTTGGTTTGTTGATTTTTCTGAAATTCAGGAAGGTGATGTCGTTAAAATTTTGTCAATTTTACATTATTTTTCAACTACTGATGGTTTAGGATCTGCTTATTCAAATGGGGAACCAATGTATGAAATAGAAGGGTTAAAAATAGTTATGGTTTTATAATTAAATTTATTTTAAATAATTTTTTAAATATTCTATAATTTATTAATTTGTATTTAAAATTCTATTTGTTCTTTATTAATTTTTACATATATATAAACTATAAGAATTGAAATTTTTTGTGAACTCAAAAAATCAAGAAATTTAGCTTTATACGAGTTAGATTTCTTGATTTTCTATTTGAAAACATTTTAGTTTTTGAGTTTATATTTTGGAATCTTTTCTTATGTTATAACCCATCCCCCATTAATTGATATTATTTGTCCTGTTGTGTAATTGTCTTCTATTAACCAATTTACACATTTTGCTATATCTTCTGTTTTTCCTAATTTTTCTAGTGGAATGTTGTTTATTATATCTATTTTTTCTTGATTACTAATTTCTTTATTCATATCTGTTTCTATAAATCCTGGTGCTATTGAATTTACTCTTATGTTTGATGGTCCTACTTCTTTTGCTAGTGATTTTGTGAGTCCATCTAGTCCGGCTTTACTTATTGAGTATACTATTTCTGTTGATGCTCCTACTATTCCCCACATTGAAGATATATTTATTATACATCCATTTTTATTGTGTATCATATTTTGTAATACTTCTTGACACATGCAAAATGCAGAATATAGGTTTGTATTTATTATTTCATTCCAGTCTTCTTGACTTACTTCTGTTATTAGTTGATATTTATCTATTCCAGCATTGTTTATTAATATGTCTATTTTTTTATATTTTTCTAATGTGTATTTTGCTAAATCTTTACATTCTGCTTTTTTTGATACGTCTGCTTTGAATATTTCTATTTTATATCCTTCTTTTTGTAACTCTTCTTTTAATTCTTTGGCCTCTTTTTCTGATTTATTGTAATTTGCTACTATTTTTATCCCTTTTTTTGCTAGTGTTTTTGCTATTTCTCTTCCTATTCCCCTTGATGCTCCTGTTATTATTGCTACTTTTTCCATAATATTTTTGGTATTAACTTTTTAATACCTTCCTCCTTTTTTTATTTATAATAACAGATTTTACTTTCAAATTCAATATTTATTAGTTTTATTATTTTTTCTGTGTTATGATATTAGAATGGTGAAAGTTAATTTTTATTTATTTTTTTATATTTTTTTGAGACACAAAACTAACATTATGGACTCTAATATATAGAACCAATATTAATATTAGTTATATCTTGAAAAATGGAAGAATTAATTAATGAAGCAAAAAATGGTGATGAAGAAGCATTTACGAAAGTAATTATTACTTTGGAAAAAGATTTATATAGAATTGCTAGAATGAGATTTAGCTCAGAGGATGATATATGTGAAGTTGTACAGCAAACTATAATTTCTAGTTTTTATAATATAAAAAAATTGAAAAATGTAGCGTATTTTAAAACTTGGATTATTAAAATATTGCTTAATAAGTGTAATAAGTTTTATACATCAAAAATTAAGAATGGTGCTTTAGTTGAATACAATGATGATAATTTAAAAAATATATATGAAAAGAATGAGTTTGATACTATTAATTCTGAACTAGATTTTGATGCTTTAATAAAAAATTTTAATTATAAAGAACGTATTACTTTGATACTTTATTATGTGGAAAATTTAACTACGAAAGAAATAGGAGAAATACTTAAAGAACCTGACAGTACAGTTAGAAATCGTTTAGCTAGAAGTAAAATAAAATTAAAGAATCAATTAGAAAAGAGAGGTGAATGTTATGGATAATATAGATATGAAATTTAAAGAAATTCTATCTCAGGATTTAGACCTGAGTTATAAATATAAAAATATGGTAAGGACTACATTAAAAGAGAGGAAAAAATTAAAAAATACTGATTTTAAGTCTGTATTTAAAATTATATCTGTCGCTTGTACTTGTTTAATTGTTACAACATCAATTGTATTTGCTAAAGATATCGGAAACTTTATTTCTAATTTTTTTAATACTAATAAAGGTATAGATAAAGCTATTGAGAATGGATATATTTTTGAACCAGATGTGAAAATTGATTCATCTAATACAGAAGTAAAATTGGAAAATTTATTGATGGATGATTATAATTTAAATTTTACTTTAAGTTTAAAATTTGATGATAACATTGATGTTGTTAATATTAAAAAAATAGAATTACCTGATATGATTATTGCAGATGAGGAAAATCGAATTCTATTTTGTTCTAATAAGGAAACTTTTGATAATTATTGTAAAGAATATTCTTTAAATTACGAATATCTTAATTTTGATGATAAATATATTAATAGTGGTATTAACTGGTATATAAAATCTAAAGATAAAGATCAAAATTCTTTAAATATTATTTGTAATTTGTATGGAAAAAATTATCCAAAAAGTAGAAAGTTAAATATTAATTTTAATACTATAAATCTATTCAATAATGACAATTCTACTATGTGTATCGAAGGAATTTGGAATTTAGAAATTAGTATTCCTGAAGAATTTTATAACCGAAATGTGCTTTTATATAAAGTTAAAAGTTGTTCTAATCCAAATATTAATGTATCAAAAGCTGAGGTAACTAATACTGGAATGAAATTTGAACTTTTTATTGAAGAAGAAAAAATATATAATGAGAATGATAGTGAAGAAGTTATTAATCAAAAAATTGCAGAAGCTAATGAAAGGTCTACAGAAAATCTTATAGAAAGGGCTGAACAAGGAAATTACTTTGGCTACTATATGGGGGATTTTAAAAAAGATACTTATGTTGAGACAGATGATGGAGTAAAATTTTATCCTTCAAATAGTAATGCTGAAGAAAGTGGCTGTTATACAGACCTTTTTAATGGAATTGTTAACTATTGGCAAACTTATAATTTAACTTCTTATGATGCTACTCAAAATTTGAAGATATATTTACAATATAAGGGTGAAGATATTTTTATAGAATTAGAAAGATAGTTTTAACTTTTTTTCCTTTTTTTAAATTTTTTACTATTTTTAATTTATGATTACATTTGTATTATTTATATATTTGAATTATTTATATTTATGTATAAAACTAGGAAATTAAATACCACTAATATTTTTAATTTGTATTTAATTTCCTAGTTTTTTATTTGTTTTATTTTTCCTACTATTGATAATTATTAATTTATTTACTATAATTTCTATATAATATTATTCAACAAATTGTTTCGGCAATATTGATATACTTTTTATATGAGGGGATTTATGAAATGAAAAATAGAACAAAAGAAATATTATTAGTAATAATGGTTTTGATTTTACAAACTATCATATATGTATTTGTAGCAAAAAATAAGTCTTATTTGCACATAGATGAAGCATATTCTTTTGGATTGTCTAATTATGATAAGATTGAAATTCAGGATAATGATGATTTCTATAATACTTGGCATTCTAAAGACTATTATTTAGATTATTTGGCTGTACAGAAAGATGAAATTTGGGATTTTAAACCTGTTTATGAGAATCAAAAAAATGATGTTCATCCTCCGCTTTATTATTTGCTTCTAAGATTTTGTATGATTTTTACAAGTGGTCACTTTTCTATATGGTCTGGAATTGTTTTGAATATTTTTATATATGTTTTTGTTACAATTTTTATGTATTTGATTTTGAAAAGATTGTTTAGAGGTGAAAATTTTGCAAATGTTAAAGCAATTGTTCTTGCTTTTATGTCTTCTATTATTTTAGCATCTTTGAGTAATGTTATTAATATAAGAATGTATGCTCTTTCAACTCTTAATGTATTAATTACTACTTTTTTGCATATTAAGCTATTTGAGAGTAAAGATATTAATGTTAAGTTATTTATAGCTATCGGTGTTTCTGCTCTTGCAGGAGTTCTTACTCATTATTTTTATTTATTCTTTTTAGCTGTTTTGTATATTATTTTCTTGATACGATATATTAGGGAAAAACAATTTAAGAAATTATTATTTTACACTTTAACTTTGATTTTTGCTGGAGTATTTTCATTAATGATTTTTCCTTATTCTTTAAATCATATGTTTTTTGGTTATAGAGGACAAGGTGTAATTAGTAATTTTGAAAATATTTTTGATATACTTCCAAGTATTTATTCCCAATTATATACTTTAAATTATTATGCTTTTAATGGTTTATTACCTGTTATTATAATTATTATGATTGCTTTATTTGTATATAATAAACTAACGAAAAGAAATTTTAAGTTTGATAAAGATACTAAGGGGATTTTTAATGTTATATTTATTCCTACTATTTTATTTTTTATTATAACTTCAGTTTCTTCTCCTTGGAAGGTTTTAAGATATATTGTTCCTGTTTGTGGTTTGGCTTTTATCTTAATGATTTTTTGTTTTTATAAATTATTACAGCCTAAATTTGGTGAAAAAATGAGTAACATTTTAGTATGCGTATTTCTTTGTATTGTTTTAATTTCTCCTTTTGTTTTACATTTGAAACCTGAACTTTTATATAATGATAGAAAGGAGATTGTACAAAAATTAAGTGGTGATTTAAATTTGCCTGTTTTATATTTTTATAGTTCAAATGGTGGTGGATTTTTAGATGATATTTTTGTTTTTTCAAAATTGAATGATTCTTATATTGCTAGAGATATGGATTGTACTGATTCTAATTTACAAAAAATATTTGAAGGTAAAGATATTTCTAAAGGATTGCTTATTTTTATGAATGGTGATCAGGATTACGAATATATAATTAATGTTGTGGAGAGCTCTTTGAATTTTGAAAATTGTGAGCAGTTGCAGAGTTTGAGTTCTTGCCAAGTTTATTATGTACATTAATTTGATATTTTTAAGCAACAGTCTTTTATTGACTTTATTATTCTCAATTACTTGATATTACTATAATAGCAGACTTTTGCAAGTTTTTCAAGTAA
>CALXSO010000069.1 GCA_944391155.1 uncultured Clostridia bacterium | reverse complement strand
CAGTTGTATCAACATCATCTAATGCACGATGGGCTACTTCCACTTTTATTCCAAGATTTTCTGCTATTTTTCCTAATTTGTATTTTTTATAGTCTGGAAATAAATCTTTTGCTAAACTTAGTGTATCTAAATATGTGTATTCAAATTTGTGCCCTAAAACTTTTGCATTTTGTTTTTTAAATCCTACATCAAAGTTTGCATTATGTGCTACTATTACAGTTTCTTTTTCATCTCCTAAAAATTCTAATATTTTTGGAAATACTTTTTTTTTTTTCTCGTCATCTGCAACCATCTCATCTGTTATGTTTGTTACTTCTGTTACTCTTTCTGGTATATGTTTTTCCGGATTTACGAAAGTACTAAATTCGTCTATTACCTCTCCATTTTTTACTTTCATTATTCCTACTTCTGTTATTTTTTCTGTTGTTGCTGAAAATCCTGTTGTTTCTAAGTCTAATACACAATATGTTGTGTCTATATTTTGCCCTTTTCCATTATATACTGATCTTGTGTTATCTGGTGCTAGATATGCCTCTACTCCATATATTACTTTCATATCTGGATTATTAACGCCTAACAATTTATGTGCTTCTGGAAAGCTCTGAACTACTCCATGGTCTGTTATAGCAATTGATTTCATTCCCCATTTCATTGCTCTTTTTATTAGATCTGTTGCTGATGTCATTGCATCCATTTGACTCATCTTTGTATGCATATGTAGTTCTACTCTTTTTACTTCGCTATTGTCTTGTCTTATCTGTTTTTTTATTCCTTCTGATTCGACTATTGTATTTGCCATTATTGTTAGCTCATTTGAGAATGAGTCCATTTGTGCAGTTCCAGCGATCCTTATTCCTTTTGCATTTTTTATTCTTTTTATAACTTTTTTGTTATTTTCTTTATTTAAAAAAGCTTTACATGTTATACTGCTTGTTCCATCATAAATATCAAAACTTAGTAGAGTTTTTCCTGATTTTAATTCTCTATCTTCCATTCCTATTACTTCACCATCAATTGATACTTTTCCGTCTTCTACTCCTAATTCTGATATTTTTACTAATGGCTCATTTATAACTGGGGTCATCCCTAATATTAATGGTGTATCTTCTGCTTCTGTTGGTAATTCTGGTATGTCTGCATTTTCTACTTCTATTATTGTGTTTGCAATTACTGTTACATCACCAGCATATGTATCTAATTCTGCTTTTCCAATTACCTTTATTGCTTTTGTATTTTTTATTTTTTCTGCTATATCATTTCCCTCTTTTATATCCTTGGCAAATGATTTGCATACCATTGTTCCTGTTCCATCATATATGTCAAATATTAACATTCCTTTACCTGATTTTGTTTCTCTTGCTTCACATGTTAATATTCTTCCTTCTAGTGTTACTCTCCCGTCATTTGCTGTTATATCTTTAATTTTTATCTTCTTTTCTTTTGCTTTTGATGGTTTACCCATTATATATTCTTTGATTTCTTCAGTTTCTTGTGTTGCTTCACTTGTTTCATTTGGTTGTTCAGAAATATTTTCTGATATATTTGTTACTATCCCAGTTTGTATTTCTTCTGGATGTGGGATATATCCTTCTATATCATCTGGCATTTTGTAATCAACATCATTATATTCATATACTTGTTTTTCTGATTGGTTATTGTTGCTTTTTTGTGATGTTTGTTGTATTTCCTGCCTTTTTTCTAATTCTTCTATAGCTTTTTCTTCTGCTTCTCTTGCTATTCTTTCTTTATTTAATATTTCTGCATCATTTATTTCTTCTTGTAATTCTATCTTATATTCTTGTCCAAATAGATTTTTTATTACTTTTTCAAGTTCTTTATCTGTTTTTTTTGCTTTTAAAAATTCTGCTCCTTTTACATGCATTTTTACTGTTATTATGTTATCCTGAACATTTAAATCACTTTTCATTAGTAATAATGGTTTTGTTAATGGATATTTATGTGCCATATAGCATATTATATTTCTCCATTCTTCTTCTATTGTTTTTAGTTTTACTTCTTTATCGTATTTTATTATTAGTTCTATATTTTTAAATGAAAATCTCTCTATTAAAAACTTTTCAAAGTACCATATTTCCTTTATTTCTATATATTTATCTGATTTTAAAACAATTCCTAAAATATTTTTCTTTTTTAATAAGCTCATTGCCTCAATTTCTGCATCTTTTATACAATTTTTTGTTTCGTAATCACTAAATATTTCTTTTACATGTTTTTTTGGTTGAGTTTTTGTTTGTGCATTTGCTATTATTTCTGACATATAATTACTTCCTTCTCTATTCCTATTATATGTTTAATTTTTGTTCTTCTGTTTTTTCTGATACTCCTGTTGCAATTACTGTTACTTCCACTTCATTACGCATGCTGTTGTCTATTACTGTTCCAAATATTACATTTGCATCTTCACTTATTTTGTCATTTACAATTCCTATAGCACTATTTATTTCAATTAGACTTAAATCTTTATTACCTTTAACATTAAATATTACTCCTTTTGCTCCATCTATCTTATTTTCTGTTAATGGATTTTCAATTGCTTTTTTTACTGCATCTTCTACTTTTCTTTCTCCAGATGCTCTTCCTATTCCCATATATGCCTTTCCATTATACTTCATTGTTGTTTTTATATCTGCAAAATCAATATTTACTTCTCCTACTGATGTTAATAAATCTGTTACTCCTGTTATTCCTTGTTCTAATACTTTATCTGCTAATGAAAAAGCTGTATTTAATGTTACTTTATCATCTGTTATTTTTAAAAGATTATCATTTAATATTACTATTAAATCATCAACGTTTTCTCTTAATTTTTGAATTCCATATTCTGCTCTTACTTTTCTAGTTTTTCCTTCAAATAAAAATGGTTTTGTAACTATTCCAATTGTTAAAATCCCCATTTCTTTTGCTAATTCAGCAACGACTGGTGCTGCTCCTGTACCTGTTCCTCCTCCCATTCCTGCTGTTATAAACACCATGTCTGCTCCTTGCAAAATTCTTTTTATATCTTCTCTATTTTCAATAGCAGCTTTTGCTCCTACATCTTCATTTGCACCTGCACCTAATCCTTTTGTTGTTTCTACTCCTATTTGTAAAATATTATTTGTTTTTGCCCTTTTTAATGTTCCTGTTTCTGTATTTAATAAATAAAATGATACTCCCTTTATTTTATCTTCTATCATTCTATTGACAGCGTTGTTTCCGGCTCCTCCAACTCCTATTACTTTTATTTTTAATCCTCTATTTTGATCCCTTTGTTCTATATTATACATTTGCTTTCCTCTTTGTATTTTTGCCTAGAGTATTTTTATCATATTTTTCTTATAATTTCAACAAAAAAATAAATATAGCTATTAAAAATATCAATAACTAATTGCAATTCATACTTAATTTTGCATAATAAGTCCAAAATGTTGATATATAAATATTTTTCTATGATAGCTAAGATAAGCGATAAAGCTGTTTTTTCCAAAAATATTATATATCAACATTTTGAACGGCTTATTTTTATATCAGACTTGAATTGTAATACTAATTATTTTTAATTAAATTATATAAATTTTAATATTATAGATTTAATTTTATAATTCTATTTCACCTAAATAAATTGAATAAATATATTCTTTATTTACTTTTCTTTGTAAAGCTTCTTCTAATGCTCTTTTATATAGCTCAAGCTGTTTATTATATCTTTTTATAAGTTCATCTTTATTTTCTTTTGTTACATAATCAGTTTTATAGTCAACAAGTACCAAATTATCATTTTCATCTATATAATATAAGTCAATAATACCCTGAACTAAAATTTCTTCATCTAAATTTTCTTGTTGGTAGATTTCTTTTGCTGGTATATTTATATAAAATGGTTTTTCTTTATATATTTCTTTTGCTTTTTTTAGTTGTTTTCCAATATTTGAAGTAGTAAATTCTAGTATTTTAATTGGGTTTATAGCTTCTCTTTCCTTTTGATTTATGATTCCCTTTTTTTGAAGTTCTAACAAAAATTGTTTTATACTTTCCAAATCATATTCTTTTCTTGCATCTATTTTTTGTAAACATAAATGTGTTAATGTTCCTTTTTCTGCAGATGTTAATTTTTTTTCTTTATCATTTTTTATGAAATTAGGCTTTTTAAATTTTTCTATATTATTTTCTTCTTTATTTTCTTTCTCTCCATGTTCTATATTATATAGTTGTTTTTCTATGTTGTTATTTTCTTTTTGTTTACTAATATTTTCTTTTAATATATTGTCTTGCATTATTTCTTTTAGTTTTGTTACTGAAGTTTTTGTTGGTATTGTGCTAGAAATAATATATGGATATTTATATTCTATTTTTTCTTTAATTTTTTCAAAGTCTTTTTTATTTATGTTTTTAGAATTTATATTTTTATTTTCAAAGAAATTAATATTTCTTTCTAATTCCGTTATATCTTCTTTTTTCCATTTTTTTAATAATTTATCTTTATTTTCTATTTCTAATTTCATAAATAGGTTGCTATTTTCTTGTTCATAAAGATATACATATAATATCCAGTCTAAATATGATTTTGATTTTTTTATTAATATTGGATTTATTTTATTACTTTCTTTTTTATACATCGTTTTTTGTTTTTGTAGCTTTTCTAATCTTTCTTCTACATTTTTTACGATTCCTGTAATAAATAATTTTTCTTTTGCTCTTGTCAATGCAACATAAAGTACTCTCATTTCTTCTGAAATATTTTCTACTTCTATTTTTCTTTTTACTGCTTCTCTTGTTAATGTATCATATTGTACTTGTGCATTATAGTCGATATATTTTGCACCAATCCCTAAGTCCTGATGTAAAAGACAAGGATCTTTTCTTATCTCTTGCATATTAAACTGTTTATTTGTATTTGCTAAAAAAACTACTGGAAATTCTAATCCTTTGCTTTTATGAATACTCATAACTCTTATAACATCATCATTTTCTCCAATTATTTTAGCCGAACCTAAATCTCCACTACTTAATTGAATTTTCTCTATGAATTGTATAAATTGATATAATCCTTTAAAACTAGCTGTTTCATATTGTTTTGCTCTTTCAAATAGTATTTTTAAATTTGCTTGTCTTAAAACTCCATTAGGCATCATTCCAACATAGTGATAATATCCTGTATCCATATATATTTTCCAAATTAATTCATCTAATGCTAAATATTCTTGTTCTTTTCTCCATTGCTCTAATAAATTCAAAAAATTATTTATTTTTTCTTTTAATTTATTATTGACATTTACTTTTGCCTTTTGCATACAATGATAGAAATCACAGTATTTATCTGTTAAACGAATTTCTACTAATTCATTATCTGTAAATTTTCCTATATTTGAACGCAATACTGTGACTAATGGTATATCTTGTATAGGATTATCTATTATTTTTAGCAAGCTCATTATTGTTTGAATTTCTATTGTATCTAAATATTGTTCTGTGCTGTCAGAAAAAACTGGCATTCCTAATTTTATAATTTCTTGCTCGTATATATTGGCTTTTTCTTTTGTAGAACGCAATAAAATTACTATATCTTTATATTTTATATCTCTGAAAGTTTCTTTTTTTCTATCATAAATTTGATATTTATCTTTAACTAGATTTTGTATTTTTTTTGCAATGTATTTTGCTTCTAATTCAATATCTTCAATTCTTTCTTTTTCTTGATTTTCTTCTTTTGCTTTTTCTTCCTCTTGTTCTTCTTCAATATGTATTGCTTCTTCATCTGTGATATTTATTAAATTTATTTCGGTAGTTAAATCTTGACTATTTTGTATATAATCTGTTGCTCCTAAATTTAAATACTCGGTTTTATCATATTCAACATCACCTATTTTTTTGCTCATAATGTCTTGAAATATTAAGTTTGTAAAATCTAAAACTTGACTTCTACTTCTGAAATTTTTAAAAAGTTGTATTTTTTCCCCTTTTAAAAATTTACTATCTGCTTCAGATTCTTTTTTCTTTTCTAAATAATTTTTTTCTATATCTTCATTTTGTTTTTCTTTTATACTATCACTAATGTTTGAATTCTCTTTGTTGAAAGTTAATGTATTACTATAATTTTCATATTTTGATAAAAATAATGTTGGCATAGCTTGTCTAAATTTATATATACTCTGTTTAACATCTCCTACCATAAATAAATTATTTCCTCTAGAAACAGCTGTTAAAATATTTTCTTGTACTAAATTACTGTCTTGATATTCATCAATTGCTATCTCTTCAAATTTCTCAGTATATCTTTTTGCTACTTCTGTTTTTACTAATGTTCCTCCTTCTTCCTTTAGTAAAATTTTTAATGCAAAATGTTCTATATCAGAAAAATCAACTATGTTTTTTTCTTTTTTTCTTCTTGAAAATATTTCATTAAATTCAAAGATTAAGTTTTTTAATTTTAATAATATATTATACATTTCTGAAATATCTTGGTTTGATTCTTTAGATGTTGTTACAAATATTTTATTTAATTTTTTATATAATTTTTCTTTTACACTGTCTCTTATAGCTTTTGCCTCTTCTTTTATTTCTGATTCAACTTTTTTCCTTGACCAAGTTATAAATTTTAAATTTTTTGCTATATTATATGCTTCATCCCAGTTATTAATATGTTTTTCTAATGTACTTAATTGCTCAATATCACTAGCAATAATTTGTGCAAAAGGCTCTAATTCTTTATCATAATTCAAACTATTATACACATCTTTTAATATTATTTTATCGTCTTTTATTTCTTCTTCTACTTCTTTTAGTAATATCTCTCCCCATATTGTTTGAGAAAAATCTCTTTCAATCTTTTTTGATAAATTAAACATTTCTATTTTTTCTTCTAACCACTTTTCTGGAAAAGGTGATGAAGAAATAAAAGTATGTATTTTTAAAATTAAATCTTTCAAAGGTGTATCATCACGATAATTTGTATATGTTGTAATTAGTTTTGAAAAATCTTCATCTTCATCCAAATATTTTTTCTCAAATAGCTCATCTAAAATCTCTTGTTTTAAAAGCTCTATTTCATGGGTGTCTGCTATTCTAAAGTTTGGTGAAATATTTTCAAGTTCATAAAAATTGCTTTTTACAACTTCCAAACAAAAAGAATCTATTGTACAAATACTAGCCATATTTAATAAATTAATTTGTTTTTGTAGTCTTTCATCATCTGGATTTTCTTCTAATTTTTTATATAAGGCATCTAGTATTCTTTCTCTCATTTCTGCAGCTGCTGCATTTGTAAAAGTAACTACTAATATTTTATCAATATCAATACCATCATTTATAACCTTATTAATTATTCTCTCAACAAGCACAGCTGTTTTTCCACTACCAGCTGCAGCTGCTACTAATATATTTTTACCTTTTTCATATATTGCTTGCTTTTGTTCATTTGTCCAATTTGGCACTTTTTTCCTCCTTTAGGGATTTTGGCATAGTCCTTAAAATCCCTCATAGAAGGGATTTTGGAGTGTATTTATTTGTTTTTTTCAAAAAAATAATATTGCATATTTTCCCTTATTTGTTTTATCTTTTCCATTTCCTCAGGTAACACTTCATTATTATAGTAAATATTTCCAGCATAATCTAATGTTAAGTATTGATTTTGTGCTGGTAATATATTTCTAATTTTATATAACCATTTGTAATATTGTGATATTTCAATATCCATATTATTTATTATTTTTGTTAATAGCATATCTGGACTAATATATTCACTTTCAAATTTTACCTGTGCATCATAATTTGAAAGTATAATTCCTTCTGTAGTGTATTTTCTTAATAAATTTGTCTTTTCGTCATTTGTGTTAAAATATGTTAATTTTTGTAATATATCTTCACCTTTTTCATTATATAAATATGGTAAATGATCTCCTAAAACTATTATTATTGTTGGTTCATCTAGCTTTTGTATCTCATCATATAATCGTTTTATTTGTACATTTGTATCATATACACCTTGTGCATATGATAAAATTATTCCTGTTTCTTCATCTGTTAATGTACTTTTAGTCACATTTATATCATAATTTGTATATTTTTCTTTTGAAAAAGGCATATGTGTTTCTATTGTTGCAGTCATGTAAAAGATTTTTTCTTCTGGTGACTTATTTTTCAATGTTTCTATAACATTATCTACTAAGGCTTCATCAGATAAATGAGTTCCTTTTATGTGCTCTTTGTAATCTGCCATTTCTTTATATTCATTTACATATTCATCTATTCCTAATTTTTTATAAACATTTTTTGATGAATAGTAATCTCTTCCAAATACCATTTTTGTTTTATATCCATTATTTTTTAATTCTTTTATTATTGATGGATTATTTTCTGTTCCTTTTCTTGTATATAGTTGTATAAATGGATGATATCCTGTATTAAAATATGCTAAATTTCCCCCTGTTAATAGTTCAAATTCTATGTTGCTTGACATTCCTCCATATGAAGATGATAATAGTTTTACACTCTCTCCTTCACTTTTTAATAAATCCATATTTTCTGTTACATCTTTATCAAATTTTACTTCTTCTATATTTTCTATATCCCAGTATGATTCTTGAAACATTACAATTATATTTGGCTTTTGCAATGTATCATTCTCTTTGATAGTAGTTTGGACTTCTTCTAATTCTTTTTTTATTTCTTCTTCATTATAATTTTCTGGTTTGTTATTTCTATTTTCTAATTCCATACCATATAATCCTGCTAAAACTCCATATTTTGTATAATAATCTAGTCCTGTTGTTGTTGCTTCATAATCTTTTCTTTTATTAACATCATATATTGTTGTTAAAATAAATTGATCTTTTACATTAATTGGTATAAACATTAAAATAAAAAGAACAATTACAGATATAGCAGATATTATTCTGGCTTTCTTATTTTTCATCTCATAATTAAATTTTTTGGAAATTATACATACTGCTATTAAAAAAATTAGCAATATTAAATGTTGAATATAATCAATATGCCCGAAATACATCTCCTTTTACCAGTCCAGTAATTTCTCCTATGTTATTTAGAAAATAAATGTCTGATATGTAAACTGGTGATCCGAGTATAATATTGCTTAATATTGCTTATTATAGAAATTATAAAAATTAATATTGATAATATATATGTAGCAATGTATGTCTTTTTTACTAATGTTACAATTAGAAAATATATTCCATACATCATAAAAAAAGAAAAAGCTATTGCTGGCATGTATATATAAAATAAACGCAAATTGCAAATTCCATAATTTAATAATGCATTTAAAATTAATGGAATTAATGCTATTATGATTAATTTGTTTATTTGTTTTTTTAATTCTTTTTCTATATTTTTTTGTTCACTATTATTTTGTTCCATAATTGTATCCTTTTTATTTCTAATTTTTTAGATTTTCTTTCTCTATTACTATTCTTCCCACTCTAATTCCTAGCTGTTTGGCTTATGGGTTACGATGTTCCAATCGAATTACTATTCTTCCCACTCTAATTCCCAGTCAGAGATTAGTACTGTGTCTCCATCACATATTCCTAATTCTTTTAGTTTGTCATCTATTCCCATATTTTTTAAGCATTTGTGGAAGTAATACATTGATTCATTGTCTTCTATATTTATTCTTCCCATTAATCTATCTACTGCTCTTCCTTCTACTATAAAAATATTTCCTTCTTTCCTTGCTGTCCATTCTTGTTCTTTATCTTTTAATGTATATACAATTTTTTCTTCATATTCAAATAGTTCTTCTTTAGGTAGCTCTTTTAATATCTTTGCAACATGGTCTATTAGGTTCTGTACACCTTCTCCTGTTACTGCTGAGATTTTATATAATTCTAAATTTTCTTTTTTGGCTAATTTTTCTAATTCTTTTAAGTTTGTTTCGTCTTGCATTACATCTATTTTTGTTGCAACTATTATTTGCTTTCTTGTACTTAGTTTTTCACTATATTTTTTTAGTTCTAAATTAATTGTGTTAAAATCTTCTACTGGGTTTCTTCCTTCTTGTCCTGATACATCTATAAAATGTAATAATAGCCTTGTCCTTTCTATATGTCTTAAGAATTGAAGTCCTAGTCCTACTCCTTCACTTGCACCTTCTATTATTCCTGGTATGTCTGCTATTACAAATCCATCTCCTGATTTTGTTTTTACTACACCTAAGTTTGGTTCTAATGTTGTAAAATGATAGTTTGCAATTTTGGGTCTTGCTTCTGTTACTTTTGATAAAAATGTTGATTTTCCTACATTTGGATATCCTAGTAATCCTACATCTGCAAGTAATTTTAATTCTAATATTACTTCTTTTTCTTCTCCTTTGTCTCCATCTTCTGAAAATCTTGGTGCTTGTCTTGTTGGTGTTGCAAAGTGTGAGTTTCCTCTTCCTCCTCTTCCTCCTTGTAATACTAATTCTGTTTGCCCTGGTTTTGATAGGTCTGCTATTACTTTATTTGTTTCTGCATCTTTTATTACTGTTCCTATTGGAACTTTAATATATAAATCTTCCCCATATTTTCCATTGCAGTGATTTCCGCTTCCATTTTGTCCATTTCCTGCTTTGTATTTTTTATTATATCTAAAATCAATTAATGTATTTTTGTCTTTGTCAACAGTAAAATAAATGTCTCCTCCTTTTCCGCCATCTCCACCGTCTGGTCCTCCTGCTGCTACATATTTTTCACGACGGAATGTTGCTGCACCATTTCCACCATCTCCTGATTTTATTATAATTTTTGTGTAATCTGTAAACATTTTATTTTCTCCTTTATTATATTGTTTCAAAATAATCTAGCTTCATTGCTTTTTTTACTTTTTTCATTGTTTCTTTTGCAGTTCTTCTAGCTTTTTCTGTTCCCTCTTTTAAAAATTTATCTACTATTTCTGGATGTTCCTCAAAATATTTTCTTTTTTCTCTTATTGGTTTTAAATATTCTATTATATTTTCTGCTAATTGTTTTTTGCAAGCAACACATCCTCTTTTTCCAGTTCTACATTCTTCACATATTGTTTTTACTTCTTCATCTTTTGAAAATAATTTATGATAATATGCTACCATACATATATCAGGATTTCCCAAATCGTCTTTTTTTATTCTTTTAGGATCTGTTACGGCACTCATAACTTTTTTTCTAATCTCTTCTTCTGTATCAGATAAATATATTGCATTTCCTAATGATTTACCCATTTTTTCATTTCCATCTAATCCTTTTATTCTTTTTCCTTTAGATAATACTATTTCAGGCTCTTTTAAAACCTCTCCATAAATACTATTAAATTTTCTGACTATTTCTCTACATTGTTCAATTAATGGTTCTTGATCTTCACCTGCTGGAACAAGTTCTCCTTCAAAAGTTGTTATATCTGCTGCTTGACTTACTGGATATCCTAAAAATCCATATGTTACACTCTCACTAAATAATTCTTTTTTTTGTGCTATTTCTGTTTTAACTGTTGGGTTTCTTTGTAATCTTGCTATTGTTACTAGATTAGAATAATATATTGTTAATTCCGCTGTTTCTGGTATCATTGACTGTATATAAATAGTAGTTTTTTCTGGATCTATTCCACATGCTAAATAATCTAACATTAATTCTCTTACATTTTTTCTAACCTTTTCTGGATTATTAAAATTATCTGTTAATGCTTGAACATCTGCAATTAAGATATACATATCATATTCTCCACTATTTTGCATTTCAACTCTTTTCTTTAATGAACCAAAATAATGTCCTATATGCAATCTTCCTGTTGGTCTATCTCCTGTTAGTATTCTTTTTTTCATTATTATCACCTTTTCTTTTTTATTTTGATACATTTATAATTTTTGTTCACTAATTTAATTATAATATTATTGTGATTAAAATCTTCTTTACAATTGTTTTAATTTTTAAAAAATACCTTTGATATTTCCTTTTTCGTCTATATCTATTCCTTCTGCTGCAGGTACTTTTGGTAATCCTGGCATTGTCATTATTTTACCTGCTAATGCTACAATAAATCCAGCTCCTGTTTTTAATTCGATATCTCTTATATGTATTTTATATTTACTTGTTTCGTCTAAGTTCTTTGCATCATCTGAAAATGAATATTGTGTTTTTGCTATGCATATTGGTAGTTTTGTATATCCTAGATTTTCTATTTGCTTTATTTTTTCTTCTGCTTCTTGTGAATATTCTACACCTTCGGCATAATATATATTTTGAGCTATTTTTTCTATTTTTTCTTTTATTCCTTCTTTTAATGAATATGTGTATTTTAAATTATTAGTTGTTTCATTATTTATATTTTTTTCTGAATCTGTTTTTTCTACAATTTTTTGTGCTATATCTATAGCTCCTTCTCCTCCTTTAGCCCATCCTTCTACAATACTTATTTGTACATTCTTTTGTTTGATTTTGTCTTCTAACCATTTAATTTCTTTTTCAGTATCTTGTGTATATTTATTTAATGCTACAATTACTTTTAATCCGAATTTTTTTAAATTTTCTATATGTTTATATACATTTTTTATTCCTTTTTCCATTGCTTCTATATTTTCTTTTTGTATATCTTCTTTTAAAACTCCTCCATGGTATTTTATTGCTTTTATTGTTGTAACTAATATTACTATATCTGGTTTTATTTTTGCTTTTCTGCATTTTATATCTAGGAATTTTTCTGCTCCTAAGTCTGCTCCAAATCCTGCTTCTGTGATTGTATAATCTGCTAATTTCATTGCTAATTTTGTTGCAATTATACTGTTACATCCATGTGCAATATTTGCAAATGGTCCTCCATGTATTATTGCTGGTGTATGTTCTAAAGTTTGTACTAAATTTGGCTTTATTGCATCTTTTAATAATACTGTCATTGCTCCTTCTGCTTTTAAGTCCTTTGCATATATTAGTTTTCCCTTTTTATTATATCCTATTGTTATATTTCCTAACATTTGTTTTAGTTCTTTTTTATCTTGTGCTAAACATAATATTGCCATTATCTCTGATGCTACTGTTATACAAAATTCATCTTCTCTTGGTTTTATGTTTTTTTCTCCTGATAGTCCTGTTTCTATTTTTCTCAATTGTCTATCATTTAAATCTAAACATCTTTTCCATGTTACTTTTTCTATTTCTAATTCATTTCCATGATATATATGATTATCTATTAAACTTGCTAATAAATTATTTGCTGATGTAATTGCATGAATATCTCCTGTAAAGTGTAAATTTATATCCTCCATAGGTGCAACTTGAGCTTTTCCTCCTCCTGTTGCACCTCCTTTTATTCCAAATACTGGTCCTAAGGATGGTTCTCTTAAAGCTAATATGGCTTTTTTACCTATTTTTGATAATCCATCTGCTATGGATATTGATATTGTTGTTTTCCCTTCTCCTAATGGTGTTGGGCTCATTGCTGTTACTAATATTAATTTGCCTTCTTTTTTATTCTTTATATTATTATTTACTGTTTCTGAAATTTTTGCTTTGTCATTTCCATACATTTCTATTTCTTCTTTATTTAAACCTATTTTATTGGCTATTTTTTCTATAGGTTCTAATTTTGTATTTCTTGCAATTTCTATGTCTGTCATTTTGACACCACCCTTGTATATATTTTTTTATAAATTTACTTCACATTATTATATCTTTTGGCTTTTTATGCAATTAGTCCTACTGCTAATCCTATTAATGCTCCTACTATTACTTGAAGAGGTGTATGCCCCAGTACTTCTACTAATTTTTCTGATACTTGTACTGTAGTTAATCCTGGCGTTTCTATCAGTTTATTTAGTAGTTTTGCTTGTTTTCCTGCTGCTCTTCTTACTCCTGCTGCATCATACATCACTACAAATGCTAATATTAATGATACTGCAAATATTGGTGAATCCACTCCTTGATATTTTCCTATTAATGTTGCAAGCCCTACAACTACTGCTGAATGTGAACTTGGCATTCCTCCTGCTCCCATTATTCTTTTAAAATTGAATTTATGTGTTGTAATTAAATCATAAATTACTTTAAATGTTTGAATTCCAAACCATAATAGAAATGGTATATATATGTACTTATTTTGTATAAAAGCTATAAAATTGTTTTCCATTGTTTTTCTCCCCTTCTAATTGTTATGCATTTTCATCTGTTTTGAATTCTTTTTCTTCTGTTGTTTCTGCTTCTTCTAACAATATTGTAATCTTTTTTTCTGCTTCTTCTAATATTTTGTTACATTCTTTGGATAGTTGTATTCCTTCCTCAAATTTCTTGACTGAATCATCTAAATTTAGTTCTCCTTTTTCTAATTCATTTACTATTTTTTCAAGTTTTTCCATATTTTCTTCAAAATTAATTGTTTCCATATTTTTTCCTTTCTTTTTTGTTTTTAGTTAAATTTATAAAATTTTGCCTTTTTATTTTTCTACTACTTCACCTGTTTTTACGTTTACATCATAATATGCTATGACCATTGTATTTGATATTACTTGAACATGATAGATATCTCCTTCTTTACTATCAATTGAAAAAGTATAACTATCTGTGCTTAATCCCCAAGCTTGTTTTGCTAATTCTATTGCTTTTTCTTCCTCATTAATTCCTTGGCTTTCTATACTGCTTTCTTGTTCTTCTCTTCCTTGTGGTTCGTTTTCTTGTGTTTGACTTCCATTATTGTTGTTTGTACTTTCAGGTGTTTGAATTGTGCTATTAGTTGTTTCATTTTCTTCTATTTGATTATTGGTATTTTCATTTTCTATATTATTATCTATATTATTTTCTGTTTCATTTGTTTCTATTTCATTGTTATTTTGTTTTTCTTGACCTGGCATATGAAAACAAATCAGGTATACTAAAACTAATAATATTATTACTACTAGAATTGTTATTATTATTGATGTGCTTTTTTTCATTTTTATCATTCCTTTCTTTCTCTTAAGTATAGATATATATTTTTATTATATTTATCTATTTTTGCTATCAACTCAAAGTGTTTTAAAAGTTTTAAGCACAAATTATATAACTTGTGCTTTAGCTTTTCCATCTGTTAATCTTATTTCTATATTTTTTCCTTTTTCTAGTTCTTTAACACTTTTTATTATTTTATTGTCTGCTTCAACTATTGAATATCCTCTTGATAATGTTTTTAAAGGGCTTAATGTATCTAATTTAGCTACTAATTTAATGTATTTTTCTTTTTTTGCTTGCTCTTTTTGCTTTATTATTTTTTCTAGTCTTTTTATTTGACTATCTACTTTTAAGTAATAGTCACTTATCATTCTTGTTGGTTCCTTAAATACTCTGCTTGATATACTTTTTTCATACCTTAATTTCATTATCTCCAACTTTTTATTTAAAGATAATCTTAATCTATTTTGATATAAATTTATTTTTTGTTTTATTTCATATATATCTGGTACTGCTAACTCTGCAGCTGCAGACGGTGTTGGTGCTCTTAAATCTGCCACAAAATCTGCTATTGTAAAATCTGTTTCATGTCCTACTGCCGATATAATTGGTATTTCTGATTCATATATAGCATTTGCTACAATCTCTTCATTAAATGGCCATAAGTCTTCTAATGAACCTCCTCCTCTTGCTAGAATTAGAACATCTGCTAGTTTTTCTTTGTTCATTTTCCTTATTCCATTGACTATTTTAGGAGCTGCATCTTCTCCTTGTACTGGTACTGGTAATAATCTTATATATACATTTGGATTTCTTCTTGTACTTACATTTATGATGTCTCTTATTACAGAACCTGTTTGTGATGTTAATACTCCAATTATTTTTGGCATTTTGGGTATTGGTTTCTTATGAGATATGTCAAATAATCCTTTTTTTTCTAATTCGTTTTTTAATTGCTCATATTTTCTATATAATGCTCCAATTCCATCTTCTTGCATTGCTTTGACATAAATTTGGTATATTCCATCTCTTTCAAATACAGAAACTCCACCTAGAACAAATACTTTCATTCCGTCTTTTGGCATAAAATTTAATTTTTGTGCATATGTTTTAAACATTATACATTTTATTAAAGAATTCTCATCCTTTAGTGTAAAATACATATGTCCTGTATAATGATTTTTAAAGTTTGATATTTCTCCTTTTACAATTATATTAGCTAGTGCTTCATCACTAGCAATTTTTTCTTTAATGTAACGATTTAATTCTGTTACACTTACTGCCATATTTTCGTAATTCATCTGTTTCCTTTCTTTTCAACATAGTATTGATTGCTTTATTTATTATGTTTTGTTAGTCTATCTTTTCTTCTTTTATTATACTTGCTAATATTCCATTTACAAAGTTCTTTGATGTATCTTCTCCATATTTTTTTGCTAATTCAACTGCTTCATTTATTGCTACTTTATATGGGATTTCTTTATATTCTATTTCATAGATTGCAAGTCTTAAAATTGTTAAATCTATTTTTGAGATTCTTTCTATTCTCCAATTTTCTTTTAAGTTTTGTTTTATTTGATTATCTATATTTTCTTGGTATTTTTCTATTCCTAAAGCTGCATCCTTTATATAGTTTTGTGCTTCTTTATCATTTATATTGTTACTTTCAATATATAAATCCACTTGTTCTTCTTTATTTTCTTCTTTTTGTATTTGCATACTATATATTATTTTGAATGCTTCTTCTCTCATTTTGCTTCTATTCATTGCTTTATTCCTTCCTATTTATTTTACATTTTATCTATCCAATTTTTTAGCTTTGTTTTTACATCATCTTTATTCTGTTGTACATAGTTTCCTATAAATGCTCCTGCAAGGATAACTAATATTCCTATTATTAAATCATATAATCTTGTTGCTAAGATTATTATTGCAACAATTATTCCTATAATTGCTCCACAATATTTTCCTAAAACTTTTTTTAAATCATCCATGTTTAATCATTCCTTTCTAGCAACTGTAAAATTAAACAAATAGTTCATTTAGTTTTACTTCTATGCTTGTTCTATTTTTGGCACAGGAGCTACTTTTTTTACAGATATATTCACTTCTTTTACATCTAAATCTGTTGCTCTTTTTACTTTTTCTTTTATTCTGTCTTGTAGATTTGCTGATAAATCTTTTATTACTGCATTTGAGTTAATTGTTAAATTAACAAATATTTTAACATTATTTTCTTTATCTAATTCTACTTTTGTTGATATTTCTTCTGCATTTTCAAATCCTCTCGCTACAGAATCTACAAGATTTTCTATGGTTTCTTTTGAAATCATTAATTTTCCATTTTCATTTTCTAATAAAACTCCTTGTTTTTCTTTAAGTTGTTCTTTTGAAGTAGGATCAAAGAATATACATCTTATTGATAGTAATATAAATACTACACTGACTCCTAATGTTATTTTTGATGCTGGGTCTGTTGTTAGACAATTTTTTATTACATTCCCTACAATATCCATATCTACCCATCCAAATATTAATAAACAGGCTATAATTGCTAATATTAGCATAATATTTGAATATAAAATTAATGTTATTTTTTCTATTACTTTCATTTTATTACTTCCTTTCCAATTTGGTTTATTGTTCTTGATTATTTTCATTATTTTCTATGTTTTTATCTTCTTTTTGATCTTGTTTTACAATTGAATCTGTGTTAACTCCTTGTACATGCACATTTACTTCTTCAACTTTTAAACCTGTCATTCCTTCTACTGATTTTTTAACTCTGTTTTGTATTTCAAATGCAACATCTGGTATTCTTGAGCCATATTCCACAATTATATTCACATCAATCTTTAGTTTTTCTTCTTCTTTGTCAACTTTAATTCCTTTAGCTAAATTTTTCTTTCCACTTAATACTTCTGAAATTCCTCCTGCAAAACTACCAGCCATTCCTGAAACACCTTGTACTTCTGATACTGCTACTCCTGCAATTACTGCAATTACATCTTCAGATATTTCTATTCCATCGTCTTCTATTACTTCCCCAATATTTTCTACCTTCTCTTTTTCAAGTTCTTTGTTTTCTTCACCCATATTTAACCTCCTTTATATATATCTATTATTTTTTCCTTTAAAAAAATTGATATACTTAAATTCTGTATAAGTATATCAATTTTTTACTAAATTTACAACTGGTTTAATTAAATTTTAATTTTTTATTATAATTAAATGTTACCGGTCAGACTAAATTTTGTAGAATAGGCTGATATATAAATATTTTTTTTTAAAGACCATTAAGTAGACATAAAGCTATGTTTTTAACTTAATTTTTAATTCTGTAATAATTTATTTCCTAATAAAAAGTCATGTACAGTCATTCTTTTTGCATTTTCTCCCTGAATTTCTAATATCTCTAATATTCCGTCTTTTGCTTTAATATATAATCCTTTTTTCACATCTTCTAATAATATTTCCCCTGTATTTGCACTTTTTATTTTTTCTTTGCTAATTTCCTGTTCTAAATCTTCTACTTCTTTTTTATTAAGTACTTTAACTTTCCAAAACTTAATTTTCTTATTATTGTAAAAAGTATATGCACCCATAATTGGATTCAACCCTCTAACTAAGTTATGAATTTCTTCAACAGTTTGGTTATTCCAATCAATTTCTGCCATTTTTTTATCAAGCATTGGAGCTATTGAAAAATCTTCTCCTTGTTTTTCTCTTGGTGCTGTACCTTTCTCTATCTGCTTCAATGTTTCTACTAATAATTTTCCACCGATTTTAGAAAGTTTTCCCCATAATTCACCTGTTGTTTCATTTTCACCGATTTCTACTTTTTGTTTTAGTATTATATCTCCTGTGTCCATTCCAGTATCCATGTACATTGTTGTAACTCCTGTTGTTTTGTCTCCATTTAATACTGCCCATTGTATTGGTGCTGCTCCTCTATATTTTGGCAATATTGATGCATGAACATTAATACATCCATATGGTGGAATATCTAATATATCTTTTGGTAATATCTTCCCATAAGCTACTACACAAATAACATCTGGATGTAATTCTTTTAGTTCCTTTATAAATTCATCATTGTTTTTTATTTTTTCTGGTTGAAATATCTTTAAATTATTTTCTGTTGCAAATTCTTTTACAGGACTTGGAATCATTTTCATTCCTCTTCCTTTTGGTCTATCTGGATTTGTTACTACACCTACAATTTCATGACCTGCTTCATAGATTGCTTTTAGGCTTTCTTCTGCAAAATCTGGTGTTCCCATAAATACAATTTTCATGTGTTTCGCCTCTTTTTTATTGTTATATCTCTTTATTTATTATATTTATACATTCTACATATGTATCAATACCTTATTTTTCTGGTTCTATATATTCCAATGTTCCTGGAATAATTTTGTCAATAAATAATTCTCCTTCTAAATGATCTAATTCATGTGAGATTGCTTGTGCTAATAATTCTTTTGCTTTAACTCTCATTCTTTTTCCATTTCTATCAGTATATTCTGCAATAACTTCAGCAGGTCTTATTATTTTTGCAAATTGATTTGGGAAACTTAAGCAACCTTCTTCCACTTCTTGTTCTCCCTTTTCTTTAATAATTACAGGATTTATTAAAACAATTGGTCCTTTGTCATCATATAAATCAATCACAACTATTCTTTTTAAAACACCTACTTGAACTGCTGCAAGTCCTACTCCATTATATTTATGCATTGTTTCTATCATATCATCTATTAAAGTTTGAATTTTTTCATCAATTTCTTCAACTTCTCTTGATTTTTTTGATAATATTTCGTCTCCTTCTAATCTTAAATTTCTTATTGCCATTTTTACTACCATTCCTTTCTTTAAGGTTCAAATTTGAATGAATAATTTCTAATATTTCAAATCCTATATCATATTATTTGGATTTACGTCTATTGAAATATTGACACTTCTGTAATTTTTTTCATAGATTTTTTTTAGTTCTTTGTTTAATATTTCATTTAGTTTTTCGTCCATGTTACCTTTTATTATTATCCTCCATCGATATCTGTTTTGTATTTTATCAATTGGTGATGGTGCTGGTTTGTATATTTTACAGCTGCTAATATTTTTTTCAGCTAATGATTTATACATGTTTTCTGATATTGTTTTTATTTTATTTTCGTCACTACTATTAAATCCAATTACTATTATATCGCAAAATGGTGGATATTTCAACTGCTTTCTTAGTGTAATTTCTGTTTCATAAAATTCTATATAATTTTGATTTTTTGCTGCTTGTATGCTGAAATTTTCTGGATTGTAACTTTGTATTATGACTTTTCCTGGTAGTTTTTCTCTTCCAGCTCTTCCTGCAACTTGTACTAAGATTTGAAATGTTTTTTCATTTGCCCTGTAGTCATTCATATTTAATGAACTATCAGCAGCAACTACTCCTACTAGTGTTACTTTAGGGAAGTGATGCCCTTTTACTACCATCTGTGTTCCTATTAATATGTCTATGCCTTTGTTTTTAAATTCGTTCAAAATTTCTTCATGTGAGTTCTTTTTAGTGACTGTATCTATATCCATTCTTATTGTTGTTGCTTTTGGAAATTGCTTGTGTATCTCATCTTCTAACTTCTGTGTTCCTGTTCCGAAATATCTTATTTTTTTGCTTCCGCATTCTGGGCAAGTTGTTACTATTGGTTCTTCATATCCACAGTAATGGCATTTTAATTTTTTTTCGAAACTGTGATATGTCATACTTATATTACAATTTTTACATTTTACTGTGTAGCCACAATCTCTGC
>CALXSO010000068.1 GCA_944391155.1 uncultured Clostridia bacterium | reverse complement strand
ATATATATATCCTACAACTCCCCCTGCCATATTTTTTCCAACTATACTTGCTCTATTTATACAATTAATTACATTACATTTGCCATTCTGATAATTTCTAATTTCTCCTATTATTCCACCTGTATGTGACTCACCTTTTATCGTTCCAGATATATCCAGATTTTTAATTGTAACATTTCCACTGACATATGCAAATAATCCTGCCATCCCTTCTGATTGAATATAAATATTACTAATTTTATAAATTTCATTTTCTGACTTTCCATCAAAATTTCCTGAAAATCCTATTATTGGTATAAAACCTTTTCCTGTTGTCATTTCATTAATTAACATATTTCCATCTTCTAAATTTCCGTTTATATCTCCAAAATCTGTTCTTTCACTATTTGCATAGGAAAACTTTGATAAAAAATCCAAACTTCTTTTTAACACTATATATTTTCCGCTAAAACTACTCGCTAGATTTATTTCTACTGCTTCTCCATTTTTCAAAATTACCCCTTCTCCTCTTGCCATATTTGAAAGAGCCACTAAATCTTCTATACACCAAATTTCATAAGGTTTATTTTCACTACCATCTAAAACATTTCCATTCACATCTTTTGTTATATCTCCTGGTGCTTTATCTTCTATTATTTCTTGCATTTCTCCTATGTTTCCATCTTTATCTATTTTATAATACCTATTGCTGTCTATAAATAATACTTCAAATTCATCTCCTGATTCTTCTACCTCTGTTTTTCCAATTCCTGCATCTCCATCTAACTTGCTTTGCAAAATTCCTTTATTTATATTTCCTCTTGAATCCTCTGCCATAGCTTGTATTGTTGCTTTTTCAAGTATTTCTTTTTCATTTGCTACTTCAGTTTGAATTTTTGCTTCTTTCGTATTTTCTATAATTCCATTTTTACTAGTTACTGCTGAAATTGTTATTCCTGCTAAAATAAGTAATATTACTATTGTTATGGATAGTGCTAATAATGTAATTCCATTTTGATTTCTTACTACATCTTTTTCTTTCGAATTTTTATTCATTCTCTTCAATCCTCTCTTTTTATTTAAGTATTTTGATTTAT
Organism: uncultured Clostridia bacterium; assembly: GCA_944391155.1. Lineage (GTDB taxonomy): Bacteria > Bacillota > Clostridia > TANB77 > CAG-508 > CAG-269. The sequence goes on along the minus strand of CALXSO010000068.1, from coordinate 9,762 downwards.
AAAAAAAGAAAAAATACTTAAATACTAATATTTAAGCATTTTTTTTAATTTTTTCAATTTTTTTCTATTTTTCATTAATAAAATTTTTCTATTATCTTATTGCATTTTAATTCTGTAAATGCTATATTTAAAACATAGAATTATTTAATATAAATCAAAATAATTTATATAAAAATTCTTTTATTTACAATTACTCATTTTAACATCAGAATGGTAATAAAGTTATAAAAGATCATATACTCATAATCATTTACTACAACCAAATCACCATCAGAATGGTAATAAAGTTATAAAAAATCTAATAAGCCAAATAACTTAATTAAAAATCATTGTACTTTTTCCATTGATTTCATTCAACATTTTTTTAATTGAAGAAATTTTCTCTAAATCAAAAATTTCCATTTCCATATTGACTTGAATTTTTGATTTTCCAATATATTCTGTATTCACACCTAAAATATTAATATCCATTTCCTGCATTTTTTTTGCTAAATTTAAAACTAAATCTTCGCTATCATAAACTATTAACTTCAAAAAGACTTTTTTATTAAATAAATTTTTTTCTCTTCCTTTCTTTCTTAAATAAATATTTTTAATTATTGCATTTTTTGCTTTTGCAGTTTTTACTTTATTAATTAAATCCAAATCTGTAGAATTTAAATAAAATAATTCACTATTTTTTGTTTTAAACTTTCTATCCAATAAAATTTCTACAATATCACCATCTGTTAATTTCTTAAATATAGATGCTTCTCCTCCATTAACTTTTGCCCCTACCATAAAATCACCTATTTTCTCACTAAGTTTATATGCAAAATCTATCACTACTGCTCCTTTAGGCAAAATAACAAGCTTTCCTTCTGGAGTAAAAACATAAACTTCTTCTTCAAAAAGTTCATTTTTTAAAGTTTGTAAAAATACTTTAGGACTTTTCAAATAATTCTCAAGTTCTAAAGTATTTTTTATACCTATTAATTTCTCTTCTAAAATTATTTTTTCGTTTACTTTTGTAGAATTTAAATATGCCAATATTCCATTTTTCGAAATATAATTCATAAAACAATCACATATCTTTAATTTAAAAATTGTTCCTTCTTTATCTATCAACAAACTTTGTAAAGCTTGATACATATTATTTCTAGGAATTGATATATAATCTTTAAAAGTTGAAGGTATAAATTGATATTGTTCCATCAAAATTCCCATCATTATATAACACTGTGTTTTATCACTAACAACTACTCTAATAGAAATTAAATCCTTTATTTCATCCATACTCTCTTGATTTTCAATTATTTTTTTATATATTGAATAAATAGGTTTTTTTTCTATAAAAATTTTGGATGCAATTTTATTTTTTTCACAAAGCTGTTTAATCTGTTTCTTTATTTTATTAAAATTAATATTATAAGTTTTTTCAAATTTTTTCATCTCTATGTAAATTTTTCTATATTGTTTAGGTTTTAAATATTTAAATGCATACTTCTCTAACTCATTTTTTATTTCAAACATCCCCAATTTATTGGCTATTGGTGCATAAATATCTATCGTTTCCTTTGCTATATATTTTTGCTTTTCTCGAGGCAAATATTTCAAAGTTTTTACATTATGTAGCCTGTCCGCAATTTTAAGTAGTATAACTCTTATATCTTTTTCCATGGCAATAAATAATTTTTTGTAATTTTCTACTTGTCTTTCCTCTATAGAATTAAAAGCTTCAACTATTTTAGTAACACCTTCTACTATTTCTGCTATTTCTTTAGAAAAAATCTTTTCTATATTTTCATAAACTGCATCAGTATCTTCAACAACATCATGCAATAATGCTGCTGAAATTGTACTACTATCAAGTCCCATTCCAGCAACAATATATGCAACATTTAAAGGATGAATAATATATGGTTCTCCGGATTTTCTCTTTTGGTTTTTATGTTTGTCTTTTGCATATAAATATGCTTTTTTTATAATATCTGTATCAACTTTAAAATTTTTACTTTTTGCTAAACATATAATATCATCTATACTAGGATTTCTATCTTCCATACATTTTTTTCATTACAGTTCAGCTTTAATCTATAGAGTATTCCGAAAAGTTAATATATAAATATTTTTAATAAAAAAACTATGGAAAGAGCTAATATTTTTTTATATTTATATAATAACCTTTTTGACAGATTACTTTTATGTTGTACTGAATTGTAACTTCATTCCTCCTTTCTTTTCTAAAATTTATTTACTTTTAACCAAAAATATATAACATCTTTATAAAATATTTTGAATTTTCTGCTACTCTACTCTGTTACTCTACTATTAGTCTAATTTTCATTAGTTTAAAATAACTAAACAATAAAAACATATTTCCACAATTTTCATCACTTATTAAGACATACATAAACTTTCTTAAATAAAACTAATATTGTTCTCGTATTGAATAAAATCTACATATATTATATAAATTTTCAGAATTTTGTTTAAAAATTGCTCCTTTTCCATTTAAAGATTTACTAACTAAATTATCATCAAGTGCTTCTTTTCTCACAGCACAAACACCATCTGTTTGTATAAAATGGGTAACTTCTTCATCTATTAAAAAAGTAAATTCTGGATGTAATTCTGCAAGTAAAGGACAATATGTACATCTTATTGCATCTTTTTCAAGCCAAATTTGCAAACCTGTTCCGCCCATTTGCACAATATGTATGAATATTTTCTTTTTCATTATTCATTTCATCTTGATCTAAAAAAATTCTAGGAACAACAATTCTCAATTTCTTCTTCTTTGCTATAAATTGTATATTTCTTACAATTTCTTTCCATCTCAAAGGCTCTATATGTTTTAATGGAACTTTTCTATTTTTTAAAGATTCAAAACTTCCTGCATGAAAAGTAAACCAACTGATAGAATATTTTTTATAAAAATATTCTATTATATCTATATAATCTTCTTGGTTATATTCCCACAAAGTAGGTTGAATTTTTACTGGTATTTCTCTTTCTATGCAAAATTTTATGCTTTCTTCTATATCAGATAATGATATATTTTTTGTTCCTTTTAAATAATGAATCTTTTCATCATCAATAGTATCAACACTATAACTTATATATTTTATTTTTTTACAATCCAAACCTGAAACAAGCTTTTGAATTACTTTAGCTCCACCAATCCCCGATGTAGAAAACATAACTGAAATATTATTTTTTTCAAACTCTTTAGCTGCAAGATTGCAAAATTCCGTATCAACAGATATATCTGGATTTCCTAATAAATATGCATTTTCTAAATTCGGTAACTTTGAAATTATTTTTCTTATTTGACTAATATTTCCCTGATACGGCTCTTTTTCTTTTATAATTCCCCCTTGAGTACAACCTATACAATTACAGGTACATTTCTCTCTTCCAAATGTACCTGTATATAAAGTCAAATCTTTAACCTTGTCCAAAGCTGTTAATCTTTTCATACATATACCACCCTTTCTATAGAAGAAATACAAATATTTTAGTCTCTACGTTTCTCATAAATTCTCTATAATATATGCACAAAGATTAAATTTATGACTAATATTAAATTTTTACTTTTAAGAAAATTACTTTACTTCAAATTACATTATTTTATAAAATTTAATTTCTTTTATTCAAAGTCTTCTAAAATTTGACTTAAGTTTTCTTTTCCATAAATTTTTAAGCCATTTTCAAAACTAATTTTATCTGTTTCTGTTAAATAATCAATTGCAATATCTGTTTTTTCATACTCTTCCTCTATACCATTTACTATCCTATAAACCACAATATTTCCATCAACACTTCTTAAAATAAAATGCTCTCCACATTCTCCTTCAAAATCTTTTAAAAATACAACTTCATTCGTTGAAAATTTTTCTATTGTCCAATCTGGATACTTTTGTTGCACTTCATCATAAGTTGCATTTACCATTTCTTCAGGAATATTTACATATTCATTTGATGTATGATCACACTGTAAAAAATGTTTCTTAAATATAAACGAACAATTAGGAGATAATTTTTCATCTGATGTATTTACATTAATACTATTTAAATCATTTTGCATCTCTTCCCATTCTTCAACACATTCATCTGTAACTTTATCTGCTAAATTAACAGTATTTTGTACACTTTCTTCCCCAACCACATTAGTATTTTGAAATTTATACACAAATACACCAACTATCATAGCAATCAATATAACAAGAACAATAATTAAAGTACCTATAATTTTATTAACACTCATCTTTTTCTCCTTTCACAAGAAAAACAAATAATAACAAATTATTACTCATCTATAACATTACTAGTACTTAAAGCAATCTACTCAAATTTATAAACACTTTACTTCTATTTTCATTCTTATTATTTCCAGATTATCAAATTTTATACAAATAGAATTCATAAAGTCATTATTCAGACTAAATTTTGTAGAATAAACCACAATGTTGATATATAAATATTTTTTATTTAATATGTACATCAATAAAATACTTTCCATTTTGGGAAGCTTCTATTTTTATTTCACCCTTTTGGTCTGTTCTATATACTTTAACATTTAATTTTTCTAATCTTTCAATAACCTCTGAACTTGGATGCCCAAAAGAATTATTTTTTCCAACACCTATTAAAGCAATATCTGGCAAAACTTTTCTTATAAATTCATCAGTTGTTGAAGTCTTTGAACCGTGATGTGCAATTTTTAAAACATCTGACTTCAAAATATTAGAATTCAAATTATTAATCATATCTCTTTCTGCTATTTTTTCTATATCTCCTGTAAAAAGCATTGAAAAATTTCCAAAGTTTAACTTCATAACCATTGAATTATTATTAAGTACATTTTCTACAATTTGCTCTTCTTTAGGATATAAAATATCAAAATATAAATTATTTTCAATTTTTAATCTATCTCCTGACAAAACTACTTGCACATTGATTTTTCTCTTCATAATAATATTTATAAATTTTCTATAATTCTCTGAAAATTCAAATTGTTTTGGTATTATTATTTTTTGAACATTTATTTTTTCTAAAATTGATAAAATTCCTCCAACATGATCACTATCAAAATGGCTAATAAAAACAAAATCTAATTTTTTTATTCTTCTATTCAATAAATATGGTATTAAAATTTGTTCACCGACATCAAAATTTGAAAATTCACTTCCCCCTCCATCTACTAAAATTTTTTTATTATAAGGTGTTACAATTAAAGTAGCATCTCCCTGCCCCACATCAATAAAATGAATATCTAAATTACTTTTTATTACTAAATATGAATACTTAGAAAAAAGAATTGAAATTAAAACACAAATACATAATATTTTTTTCTTTAATTTAATTTTATAAATAATCCAAGATTTTAAATTTTTAAATCTTCTATATGTAGTAATTCTCATTTTATTATTTTTTATTTTTTGAAAAATTATAAAAAGAGCTAAAAAACAAAAATATAAAAAAACTATGATTCCATAAGGTCTGTTAATCAAAATTTGAGAATATGGTAACATTCCAAAATAGGATATCCAAATAAGTATTAAATAAAAAATTTCTACTATTCCTGAAAAGTAGAGAGCTAATGGAACTGATACTATTACTAGAAATAAAAAAATAATTGAAATAAAAAACAAAGCTTCTATAATTACACTAGCAAATAAATTTGACAATAAAAAATAGACAGAAAAAGTATGAAAATTATAAATCATTATTGGTAATATAATAATTTGAGCAGAAAGTGTTACTGAAATTATTTCTAAAATTTTATTTATAAAATAACTTATCTTTTTTGTTGCTATTTTTCTTATTTTTTTTATTTTATAAATCCTATATTTTAAATAATCGGATATAACTTTTTGAAATAATAATATTCCAATTGTACCACCATATGATAATTGTAATCCTATATCAAATAAATAATATGGATTATATATTAAGATAAGTAATAAAGAAAATGAAATAGCATTCCAGATATCATTTTTTCTATAAATTATCTTACTTATTAGCATTATTATTCCCATTAATGCAGATCTTAATATTGAAGCTGAAAAACCAGTAATTAGTACATATAATATTATAACAAATATTGAAAAAAAATATGTCTTTCTTCTTCCTAATATGTTTTTAAATATTTTTAGAAATATTAAAATCAAAAATGTTATATGCATACCAGATACAGCTAAAATATGTGATAAATTCGAATTTTTAAAATTCTCTGTTGTTTGCTCATCTATATAAGTCCTATCTCCTAAAACTATTCCTATAAATAATGCAGATATATTTTCTGGTAAAATACCTTTTATTTTATTCTTAAGATTTTGAATATATTTATATAAATTTATTTTCAAATTATTTGATGTAGTTTTAATAGTAATATTATCTACTTTAATTGTTCCTAAAATATCTTTAGTTTTTAAGTACTCATTATAATCAAAACCACAATAATTTCTCTGTATGTCTGGCTCTATAAATTCTCCTTTTATTAAAACTATATCTCCATAATTAATTTCCTCTTTTAAATTTTTTTTATCTATTTCTACATATATTTTATAATTTTTTAATGCTTTTAAATCCATTTTTAGTTCATATCTAACTTTATATTCTTTATCTACTTTTCCACTTACTATTTCACCTGTTAATTCCAAATTTTTAGATTCCTTCAATATATTTTGCATTTTTTCTCTTTTCATATTTTTTTGTATAATGACATTATATGAAAAAAAGGAAACAAAACAAATAATTATAATTATATTTAAATTTAAAAAAATTTTGATATATCTCCAATAACGATTAAAAGAAAAAATTTTAAATTGGCTTTTATGATAAAATATTGATGACTTTAAAAAAAATAAAATAGCGATAAAAATATATAAAAGGACAATACTTATAGATATGTATTGCCCCCATATTATACCTAATATATATCCTATCACTACAATCAGAAAAAATCTTTGCATATATCTCCCTTCATTGTAATGATTTATTAAAATATTCTTCTTGCTCCAACATAATGTGTTTTATAGTATCCTGAGTTAATAGTATCTGTTGTAACTCCTCTTGATGGATTAGCTGCATGAACAATTTTTCCTCCTCCTGCATATATTCCAACATGATTAATTGGTGAGCCAAACATTACTAAATCTCCTGGTTGTAAATTTGCTTTGCTAACAGCTGTTCCATTTGAAAATTGCCCTGCTGCTGTTCTATTTAATGTAATACCAAAATGTTTATATACATATGATGTAAAACCTGAACAATCAAATCCACTAGGAGTTGATCCACCATATACATATGAATAACCTATATATTTCATTGCATACGCTAATACTTCTGAACCTTTTGATGAAGAAGCTGAAGTTGAATTTGAAGTTGTTGCTGTATCTTTTGATGAAGTTGAAGAAGTATTAGATTTAGTAGTTTCTGATTTTGTAGTATTGTCTGATAAGTTTGTTGATGTTCTAGGAGTAGTTGAACCTCTTGATGTTTCTTGTCTTGTTTCTGATAATAAATTTGATGCAATATATCCTTCTCCTCCACTAAATGTTATTTGAGACCATCCATTATCTTGCTCTAATAAGACTGTTACTTGGCTATTAATAGATAATTGTGTTACTATACTTGATGTTTGATCTGGTTTACTTCTAACATTTACAGTTTGTGAATTTACATACATAGTTTTTGGTTGATTTTGCACCGGTTCCTGAGTCTCAGATGTTTCTGGTACATTTTCTGGTTCTGTAGTTGTTTCATTAGATTGAGTTGTCTCCTGATTTTCTTCTGTTTTTTCTAACTGTTCGAATCTAATCCATCCTTGACTATTTTCACCATTAACTAAAACCCAGTTATTAGCTTTATCTTCAATTTGAAATATAGTACCTTGTTTCAAATTTTCTATACTTAATGAATTTACTAGTGGTGTTATTTTCATTTCTGCATCTGTTAAAAGTTTATAATTACCTGTCAAATCCTCTTCGCTTTTTTCTGTTTCACCAGTTTCTACATTTTGATTTTCATTCCCTGATGTTTGATTTTCAGTTGTTTGAGAATTATTTTCTGTTTCATTTACTGATTCATTAGAAACTGTATTATTTTGTACATTTTGCTCATTTACTTGATTTCCATTTTCTTGTTCATTGTTAGGCTGTTGTTCTGTATTCTGGGTTGTATTTTCTGGAGTTGTGGATACTTGTTCTGCTTGTGAATTTGTATTAGCTGTATTCTCATTTTCAACATTAAGTAAATCATTTCTTAAATATCCTGTTATTCCTTTATATTTAACTTGATACCATCCCTTATTTTCTCCAAGAACTTCAACTTCTTCTCCAATAGATATTAATTCTAAAATTTTAGAATCCTCCGAAGCCTGTTCTCTTAATCTTGCTGTTTCTACAGATACTTTACCTGTATCTACAGCTAAACTTATTGTAACAAAAAGCATGCTAATTATTGCTATAATTGATGTAAATACAATGCTTTTTATTGTTTTTTTACTCTTCATTTTATTGCTCCTTATTATATTAGAATTGTTATTTATTAAAACTGCATCCTAGTATATATTTTATTCTAAAAAAAGTCAAATCTTGAAAAATAGACGGATTATAACCGTCTACTCTTCTTTAGTTCATTTTATTTAATATTTCTCCATTTTTTAAAAGTTTTTATCAATTACTGGCAACAATTGTTTTTTTCTTGACACTACTCCCTCTAAGAAAATTTTATTATTTTCTAATTTCTTATCAAATGCTTTTTCTACTACATTTGCTTTTTTTCCTAGAACAATTGCTTCTGAATTACTATTCAAAATATCTGTTATTGCAAATACAAATAAATCTAAACCTTTACTTTCAATCTCCTTTTTTATTGCTTCTTCTATTTTATCTTGTCTTTTTAATACATCATCTATACTTACTGTATTTACTTGTGCAATTATGAATTTTCCTCCATCTTTTTCTAATGATTTGGCATCTAAACTAATCAATTCTTCTTCTGAAAAATCATCTAAATCTGTTCCTGCTTTTAACATTTCTAATCCATATTTTTTAATATCAATTCCTGCTATTTTTTCTAATTCTTCTAAAGCTCTTCTATCATGATTAGTTGTAGTTGGCGATTTTAATAATAATGTATCTGAAATAATAGCACTTGCCATCAATATAGCTTCTTCCTTACTTATTTCCAAGCCATTTTGCACATACTCTTTATACAATATTGTACATGTACAACCATATGGTTTTGCTGTGTAATATAAAGGTTCTGATGTTCTAAAATTAGCAATTCTATGATGATCTATAACACCAATTATATTAGCATTTTCTATTCCATCAATACTTTGACCAAAATCATTATGATCCACTAAGATTACTTCTTGACCATCATCAATTTTTTCAATAAATTCTGGTGCTTCAATTTTCAAATAATCCAAAACAAATTGTGTTTCTTTATTAATTTTTCCAATTCTTGCTGCAAAACATTTAGTATATCCCTTTTTTCTGTTAAATCTTTCTTTTATTAAACTTGAACATATTGAATCTGTATCAGGATTTTTATGTCCAAAAATATAAATTTTATCGCTCATTTTTACACTCCCTAATAAGTTATTTCATAGCTTCTTCAACTGCAACTGCTACTGCAACTGATGCTCCAACCATTGGGTTATTGCCCATACCGATTAGTCCCATCATTCAACGTGTGCTGGTACTGATGAAGAACCTGCAAATTGTGCATCTGAGTGCATTCTTCCCATAGTATCTGTCATACCAT
>CALXSO010000067.1 GCA_944391155.1 uncultured Clostridia bacterium | reverse complement strand
AACCTTTATATCCTAAGATAGCTCCTAAAATGCCTAATAAAGCCACTCTATGAATATTGCCATACGTAAAATAACAATACGTATTCACTTCAGGCTTTTTAAAAAAAGCACTCTTTCCACTGAGTTTAAATTTTAAAATTTCCATTTATTGCACCTCTTTAGAGGTTACGATATTAAAATGTTTAGCATCTTTTATATTGTCTTTTACTAATTTTGTAGTATATGAATTATAATAAATTTCTACAGATTTAATTTGCTGACTCATATCATTCAATATATTTGTTAATGCTTCTAAATCTATAATATTTTTATCTTCACCTTTGGAAAAAGTTACATATTCTGATAAATTAGGTAAATAAATATCGCTTTGTGTTTCTACAAAAATAGCAAATTCATTTTCACAACCAACTTTAGAATTTGTTGCAAATGCTGTGGCAGATACTAATGCTGTACGCTTAAAATTTTGATAATCTTCTTCTGTATAACCTTCTGTAACACCTAAATCTACTAATTCTTTATATGCAAGTGGATTAATCACAAATGGATAAAAATAATGAGCTTCATTACTTGTTATTTTTGTACCAATAGTAGAATTTTTGGCATTTTCATCTGTTGAATCTACAAATGGAGATAAAATTGGCTGTTCTTGTGCTGTAGAGTTATCATATTTATTAAATCCCTGACCAATTTGCACTGCACCAGTAATGGCAATATTACAACCAGCTTCTGCAAAAGTTGCACCAAAATTCTTTATATCTACGGCATTCATTAAATTAGTTAAAACTTTTTTAACATCCTTTAAATCTTCATCTTCAAAAACTTTTATATAACGTTCCTTCAATGTTCTTGGAATTAATTTTTCATTTAAAGACTTAATATAAATTACTTTTTTACCTTCATTATCCCACATTTTTTTCATTGGATATTTTAAAGCTTTATCACTACCAAAAATATTGCCATCTGTTGTTGATTTTGGATATCCTGAAAAATCTGCATTCCAATTTCCCATAACTGAAGAAATACCTAATATACCATATATTCTTTTATTCATAGTTTTGTCTTCCATTTTATTGTCCTCCTATTATTCCTTTTCTTCACTTTTAGTATAAATCACATTATTATCCATATAGCCAAATAAAATCATCTCTTGATTTACTTTACCTTCTGATTTATAACCTAAAATCATAGCATAAAGATTTTTTACACGTGAATTTTTAGTTAAAATATTATAATTATATTTTTTATATAACTGTAATAATCTTGTTTTGATAACTGTATCATTTTGAGCATTAAGTACTGGATTTATCAAAGATTGTGCTTTTTTACTAGCTTTACTTAATGATATAAAATATGCCATTAATTGACCTATAGCATAATAATACTCTTCATTATTACTAACTATTACTGCTTTATCCTTAGACATAACTTTTTCTTTTACACTCATTCTTATTTTAGTTGCTATATCTGCCATTTTTTCTCCTCCTCGTTTTTCTAAATTAGCAAAATAATCTTCAAATGACCAATGCAAATTTAATTGTGTCATTGCACGCAAATTATAATCATTAATCAATGTATTTTTTATTAATTCCAAAGCAAATTGTTTTTCTACTACTTCAAAGTTATTATCAATGCCTTTATATATCCAATCAAAAATAACATTACGATACATAATAATTATTCTTTTTAAAACACTATCTTTCACACTAATATCATTTGCATCAGTAAAATAATTCGTCAATAAATACTTAGAAAAAATATATTATTTATTAATCTTCCTACATCTGTTCTTTTTGTATAAATACCTATGTCTTTCGTATACTCTGGATATTTTTCTATATTCATATTGAAAAAATCTTGATAATTAAAATTTAAAAGTAATTTATCTTGATAATTTACTATATTATCTTGAACTTGAATTTCCAATTCCTTACCTTTTTGAATACGCAAATAATATCCTGCTTCTATACCTGAAAATTTTTCTCTTTCTTCTTTATCACTATATGCTTCTATTTTATTATTAATTATGTCAACATATATATTATTCTTACCATTAGTAGCAAAATTCATTAGATATTCAAAAAATTGTTTTTGTAATAAAGCGGTATCTCCATCTAATAAATACGAAGCTGGATTTTTTCTTGTTTTTATAGACAAAAATGGTTTCTTAGCATTCATACCCATATTATTATCTGGAATACCTTGTATTTTCCCGTCAACTTCTACATTATAATAATTATTATTATATATATTAGGATAAATATAACGATTATCTTCTTGGATAAATAGCTCTTTATTCTTCTTATTATCTTCTTCATTTGTTTCAAAAACTTCAAAGAAAATTTTAAGATATTCTTTTTTTCCTAAATCAACATTTACCAATTTATCAATAGAAAAAATATTCTGTTTAATCCAACTTCTACATTTTTCCAATAACGTTATATTTACAACACCATGATCTTCTTCAAATTTTTGATAGATTTTACTTGCTTCTTTAGATTTTTTATATTTTTTCTCTAAAGGATTTTTTAAAGTATCATAATAATTATCAATAATTGCTTCTGTTAATTTAGTAGTAATACTTTCCTTTTTCACTGCAAAAGCTAAATAATTATTAGAATGAATTACTTTTTTTATATCTATTGGTTTGTTCATAGATATTAATTTACTGTGATAATCATAAAAACAAATATCATTTAATAATGTATCGTCTGTACAATTTAAATCTCTTTTTTTTTTATCAAACTTTATATCTTCATTTTTAACATTACCATCATTTTTTACAATTATATATGAGCCATCAGCAGGTACATAGCCTTTTAAAATAAGATTATCTTCATGCTTTAACATCTCTGAAAAAACATCTAAACATTCTTTAAACATAAAATTCCTCCTTTCTTTTAAATAAAGTTATAACCAACGATAATTTAAAAATCCACATCCACGAGCATTCATTTCACCCAAACCAACACCTAAAGCAAAATACCATAAATCTTGAGCACGCTTATTATCTGCCACTTGTATTTGAACTTTATCGCCCAACAGCTTTTTATTTTTATATTCCATAGCAATTGGCTTTTTATTTTTAAGTTCTATCACAGTGTATAAGTCAAAGTCTTCATCAATTTTTTCTTGATGATAAGCATTCCATTTTTTGATTAAATTAACTTTTAATCTTTGCTCAAATTCTGCAAAATTTATAGCCTCTTTCCAATAACCTTTTTCTGTTTTTATAATCATAGGTGTAAGCGTATACACTGTTTCTAATATTTTCTTTGGCAGCACTCTTATTTCCGCTACTAATCCTTTAATTTCTTTAGTATGATTATCAACACATACTAGCTTAAAATACTTTGCTAATTCTAAATCTACAGTACGTATAGTCAAAGTATATATCTTTCCTTTTTTATAAACCCGATCATTTTCTACTGGATATAACTGATCATAGCAATAATTTTTAAAACTATTTTTTTCATGAAAATTTAACCACTCTTCATCAGTTTTAAAACCCGAATCAATAAAAGCTGTTATCTTTTCTTGAATTTTATTAATAACAATATCTTCTAACAAAAAGATCTCCATTCTTATTTGATATACTCTCATCAAAATACTCCTTTCTAACCTTGTAAATATTGTGGACTATTTATCAATATTAAATAGCCCACAATATTTATAAATTTAATATTTAAGTGCTAAATAATCTCTAACAGCTTTTTCTAGTAATTTTTCACAATTTATTTTTTCTGTTTTAATAATACAATCTAAATCTACTGGAATTCTTATTCTTCGTTCTACAGTTTTATTTTCACTTTTATAAGCTTTAAATACTTTATCTACTATATCTTCTTTACACTCATTATTATTAAATAATGACCTCAATTCTACTATATTTTTATTATTAGCCATTATTAACACCTCCATCAATTTAAATATTATCACTCTGATTATCATTTGTCAATTTTATAATAAGATAGTATATATATTATAAAATTGACAAAAAAAATCTTTTTCCTTTATAATATTTCTATTAACAATAACATTAGTTGTATTTGAATATTTTTTAATCTAGATATTCAGATTATCATTAACCGTAACATTTGATGTCCTAATCTATATATCCTGCAAAAAAATTAAAACTTAGCATGATATAACAAAAAAAGCTGTAATAACTAAAATTACTTAGTTATTACAGCTTTTTTGTTTTAGTAAATATTATTATTCTAATTTAAGATAAGAATTCAATATCAGTATTTACTTTTTCTGGAATTTTATTAAACAAATATTTTCCATTTCTAATAGAAGCTAATACACCTGCACGTTCACAAACTGCTTCAAATTCACTTTTAGCATTAATAACAATAAAATTAGCATCATTTCCAATTTCAATTCCATAAACATCATCTAAGTTCATGGTTTTAGCTCCATTTATTGTTATTAAATCCAAAGCATTATCAATTTCATCAAAAGACATCATCTGGCAAATATGAATTCCATGGTCTAAAATATTCATCATATTTCCATTTCCTAAAGGATACCATGGATCTGATATGGAGTCTTGAGCAAAGCAAACATTTATATGATTATCATTCAATTCTTTTACTCTTGTCAATCCTCTGCGTTTTGGATATGTATCCTGACGACCTTGAAGATAAATATTTTCTGTTGGACATGATATAAAATTCATTTTTGTTTTACATAATAAATTCATTAATCTAAAAACATAAGCATTATTAGCCGAACCTAATGAACAAGTATGACTGGCTGTAGTCTTTTTATCTATCCCTTCTATATATGTAAGAGCTGCTAATAATTCTACATAACGAGATTGATCATCATCTGTTTCATCGCAATGAACATCTATTAAGCAATCATATTTTAAAGCCAATTCAACTGCTTTATGAATAGATTTCTCACCAAATTCTTTAGCATATTCAAAATGAGGTATTGCACCTACACAATCTGCTCCCATTTTTAAACCTTCTTCGACTAATTCTACGCCATTTTTATATGCATACATTCCTTCTTGCGGAAAAGATACTATCTGAATTGTCACTATATCTTTTAATTCTTCTTTTAACTCTAAAATAGCTTCTAATGCCTCAAAATTTTTATTAGTTACGTCTACATGTGTTCTAATATATTGAACTCCTGCTAATACTTCTTTTTTTATTGCTTTTTTAGCTCTATATTTTATATCTTCTTTTGTGAATTTAGATTTTGTTTCACTCCAACGTTGTATACCTTCAAATAATGTTCCGGTTTTATTAATTGCTCCTTCTAATTTTGCAGTAAATACATAATCTAAATGTATATGTGGGTCTACATACGGAGATACTACTAGATTTCCTTTTAAATCAATAATATTATAATCATCTTGTGGTTCTATTTTACCAATTCTTTCAAATTTGCCATCATTAACTAATATAGATTGTAATTCTTTATTTCCTTTTAAACGAACGTTTATAAATAAATTTTTCATAATATATATCTCCTATATGTTATACCCTAATAATATAAAATTATTATAAATTAAATTCTTTTTTACAAATATTTACTAATTCAGGAAGTACTTTATCCACTATGACTTTCCCTTTTTCAGCACTAGAATAAGCACAACTTGCTAATGCTCCTGATTCTGGTACATCATCTTTTTTCAATGGATATCTAAAATAAGGCAATGCATTTGTTGATACTACATCCACTGTTCTATCCATTTTGCAAAGCTCTGGTGCAAAATATAACATCAAAGATGTTTCTGTTACAGCTGCATGTTCTAAAGCCCAACCTTGGAAAGGCACTTTATCGAATATCAAATCTATCACATCTTCAGGCATTGGGTCCCACCAATTAGACTCAACAATTGTTGCTGCTCCATTTGTTTCTCTATTGACTAAATCCATTGCTTCAACTACGAATGCTTCATTTTCAAAATGTGCATTCATAATGAAAATTTTTGTAAATCCATCTCTTACTAATTCCATCAATATATCATGAACTAAATAAATTAAAGTACTACCATTTAAATCTATTGTTCCTGGAAATAATGGACCGCCACCGCTTAAAGGTTTTGATTTATAACCATAAACGATTGTCGGCATCACTACTCCATCTATTTTTTCTGCTAAATGTAGGGAAAATTGTTCTGCTATTTTAGCATCTGTACATAAAGGAAGATGTAAAGCGTGTTGCTCTGTTGAACCGATTGGTAAAATAACTACTTTATCTTTCTTATCATTGAATTCTGGCCAAGTTAAATCGTGCATAAAATACGACATATAAATTCCTCTTTCCTTTAATAATCTAACAAATTATTATTTAGCTTCTGCTACATTACTGATTAAAGCTCTATTCCTTTTATTGATAAATACAGAAATTACTACCATACAGATAGCGGCTACAACAATAGCCATTAAACCTGCAAACCAAAAATTAAAACCAACTACATAATTGAAAATAATATAAGCAATTGGACCAACAATAGAGGAAACAATAGCTCCTTCTTTTGTTGATTTTTTAGAGACAATAGCTGCAAATAATGGAATACCAATGCAAGAACCTATTCCACTCAATCCCAAATACAATACAACAGATAAAAATTCTGGTGGATCAACATAATTAAATGCAAAACAAATAAATGCTACTACTACAATCGCAATTCTAGTAACTAAAACTTCTTTTTCTGGTGAAGCATTTTTATTTATAGTTTTGGAATAAAAATCTCTACCTACTGCCTGACCAATTACCAATAAAACAGAAGTTGCTGTAGACATCATGGCTGCAAAAATACCAATCATCATAAAAGCTGCAACTGCTGTAGGCAAAAGATTTATTGCCATTGTTACAGTCAAATAATCGGCTTTAACATCTGGGAATAACACTCTACCAGTTAAACCTGCAATGTAAAAGCTATTGTAAATAACACTTAAAATTAAAGCTGTGATTAAGAATGTTCCAATTGTTTTTCTTTTTACATTTGGTATAGCTAAAAAACGAGAACATAAATATGGCTGACTTATAAAAATAACACACCAAAAAACAAAATTTCCAAAAACACCAGATAATGACATTTGAGCATCAGGTGCTTCATCTTGAACGACCTTCAACATATTAGGATCAATCTGTGCTAATTTTTCTTCTAAACCACTAAAACCACCAACGGCATTTAACGAAACAACCAATAAAACTATACTAATAACCAACATTGGTAAACCTTGTACAAAATCAGTCCAAGCTACCGATCTTAAACCACCAACAATAACATAAAAAATAATTACAACTGTTATAATAGCTAATCCCATATTAAAAGAAATCCCAGTAAAAGATTCTAATAAAACAGCTGCTCCTTTAAATTGAGCTACTAACGGAAAAATATAAAATATAGAAACTACACCTGCAATTATTAAACGCAATGCTGTACTATTATATCTTTGTCCTAAGTATTCAGGAATGGTTAATGAACCCAGTTTTTCTGCTTGCTGTCTCATTTTTGGCATAAGCAATACAGCTGGAATGATTAAACCTGGCACAATAGCGATAACTACCCAATAATATGGCCAACCCACTGTAGACATAATCCCTGGATCTCCCATGAAACAAGCTGCACTAATTGAAGATGTTACATAAGAAAAGGCTAATACTACTGTAGGAGTACTGTGTCCACCTAAATAATATTCAACATCAGCAGATACACCAGCTGCTTTTTGTTTACTAGAAAAATATGCTACTATTCCTACAAAAACTAAAAATCCAAAAAAGAATATTATTGATAATTCCTGTAACGTCATTATAGCCTCTCCTTTTTATAAAAAATAAAAAAAGTTTATAGAATATATTTATTGATATTTCAATTTATATATTCTATAAACTCCATTGTTTATTATTAAATCTATATTATTCAATTTTATACTCCCATAGCATGTGTTTCTTTAACATTTATTTGTTTTGTTTCATTTATCATTTGAACATCAACTTCGTCTAACGGTTCTTTTTTATACATAAAATTTAAAACTACTCCTAAAGATAATATAGCTGTAGCAGCCTGACAACCTAACATAATTACCCATGTTTCCATAATAAATTCCTCCTTAAAATAAAAAAAGCTTATACAAAAATAATTGCCAAATTCTATTACAATTATTTAATGTATAAACTTCCTTGTTTATCTTTTATATTATTTTCTTGATGTTCATATCATATCTATTTATAACTTAAAAGTCAACATGATTTATTCTAATAACATAAATTTTATACTGTTTCTACAAAGATATTTCATATATTTTGTGCAAAACTTACAAAACACTTTCTCTTATAATTATAAAATCATGATTATACTATATTATATATGTTATAATTTTTCACATATATTATCCCTTATTGGAGGTGTTCCTTATGTTTCAATGTAAAGATTTATTTAAATTACCATCTTTATCTAAAATGAAAATAATTGCAGGAAATAAAGGTTTACATAAAATCATTCGCTGGAGTTATAAGGCAGAATCCATTCATCTTGCAAAATGGGTACATGGTGGAGAACTTTTGATTGTCAGCAAAATGGTTATTCATGAAAAAGATTTTAATCTGTATAATTTTTTAAAAGAGGCTATTTCTTTAAATATATCTGGTGCACTATTACTCATTGGGCCAAATTATATTGAACAAATTCCTCAATCTGTCATAGATTTAAGTAATCAGAAACATTTTCCTTTATTTCTTATACCATGGGATACTCCACTTGTTGATATTTTTGAAGAACTAGGTCATGCTATTGCTAGTATTAATTTGATTAATGACAAACACAAAGATTTATTATTTAGTATCATTTTTAACACTAATTTATCTCTTGATTATCTAAAATATCAAAGTCAAGAAGTAAATTTTCCTTTTGATGGATATTTACAATTCTTTGAAATCAATTTTCTTTTACCTCAAAGTAAAAACGCCATTATTTTAAATGATGTGGATAAAGATACTATATGTCAATTTATTCATACATTATTTGAAAATGAACATATTCCCATTTTATCCTCTAGTTATACTAAAAATATCATCGCTTTAATTAATGTTAATAATACTTCTCTCGATACATTAAATACACTTTTCCCGCAGATATTAAACTATATTAAAGAAAATCACCCTAACTATATTGTAAATATTGGCATTGGTACACGACAAAAATCACTAGAAAAATATAAACTCAGTTATGAACAAGCCTCAAAATGTATTAATCTAGCTATTAAACAAAAACAAAAAAATATGATTTATTATTATGAACAATTAGGTTTATATCAATTATTTTACGATATAAACAATAAAACTCTATTAGAGAATTTTGTGCATAATATACTATATAGTTTAATGGCTTATGATAAAAAGTATAATACTAATTTAATACAAACTTTAGAAGTATACCTAAATAAAAATTGTAATTTAAATCAAACAGCCGAAACATTATTCATTCATCGCAATACCATAAAATATAGATTACAGCGTATTGAAGAAATTACTAATACTTCTTTAAATGATGCGTTTACTCGTTTAAATTTTTTCAACGCTATCTTAATCAAGAAATTTCTCCAATAAAATAATAATCTCTTATTTTTTTATTATGATATAATATCTTTACTTATAAAAAATTAAAGGAGATTTTATTTTGAATAAGGCTGAAATCTTACAATATCTTACTGATAAACAAATACCTTTCACTAAATATGAACATGAACCTATATTTTCTGTAGAAGAAGGCGATAAATCCAATCTTCCTAATCGTGAAAAGGTCATTCGCAATCTATTTTTATGTGATGCCAAAAAGAAAAACTTTTATCTTGTTTCTTTATTTGTGCATAAAAATATCAACCTCAAAGAATTAAGTGAAAAAATTCCTAGCAAACGTCTTAGTTTTGCTAAACAAGAAGCTATGGAACAAATGCTAGAAGTAAAACCTGGTAGCGTTACACCACTTGCCATATTAAATAACAAGGATAAAAATATCTTAATGATATTTGACAGTGAATTACAAAATCAAACAATAGGTATGCATCCTATGGAAAATACAGCCACTGTATTTTTAAAATTTGAAGATTTATATACTCTATTACTACCTCATGGTAATGAAATTCGCATTATTGATTTATAAGGTTTTTATAAATAATAATTGCCGATTTTCT
>CALXSO010000066.1 GCA_944391155.1 uncultured Clostridia bacterium | reverse complement strand
AATTAGATATTTTTAATAAAAAATCAAAATAAATTCTTCTAAATAGAGTACTAAAATTTAAAAATAGAAAATGCTCTTCAAATTTAAATATATTAATTAAATAAAATTTTGCAAATATTTTGTGTTGAAAATTTTCTAGATAATTTTTGAGTATTTTCTTTCATTGTTAATAGTTTTTTTGAATCTGAAAATAGGTTTTGTAATTTTTCATAAGGATTATCATATTTTTTTATCCATATAGCAATACCATTTTCTACTAAAAATTCTGCATTTTCTTCCTCCTGACCAGGTATAGGATTTATAATTACCATTGGCAATGAAGAAGCTAAACTTTCAGATGTAGTTAGTCCTCCGGGCTTAGTAACAACTAAATCACTAATACTCATAAATTCTGGTACTTTATTTGTAAATTCTAGAACTTTTATTGAATTATTTCTTTTTTCATCTTCAACTATTTTAGAAAAAGCACTCTTCATTTTTTCATTTTTCCCTGCAACAGCAATTATTTGAACATCAGGAAATAATTTTACAAAACATTCGAAAATTTCTACTGTTTTTGTTTTTCCAAGTCCAAATTCTCCGCCACCAAAAAATAATATTGTTTTTTTAGCAGGAGTAAATCCTAGTTCTGAAAATATTTCATTTTTGTTGTAATTCAATAAAAATCTATTTGAAATAGGAATTCCAGTATCAAAAATTTTATTTTCATTAATATTTTTTGATATTAAATATTGTTTCATTTTGTTATGTGCAACAAAATAGTAGTCTGTATAATCACTTCCAACAAGCCATTGATCATGTGGTGCAAAGTCAGTCATTATTGTTGCAATTTTTGACGTAATTTTTTGTTTCCTTTTTAAATAGCTACACATTTGGCTTCCGAATGGATGTGTAGAAATAATTAGATCTGGATTTTTTTCATGCAATAGTTTTAATAATTTTATTGCCATTAATTTGTTAGAACGTGATGATATATGTGCTAGAGGTCCTTTTTGTGAGTCTGCATAAATTCTTCCCCATGCCCAAGGAGCTTTTTTAGCCATTTCCCTATATGCGGCAGTTGTTATTTTCTCTATGGTAATATTTACATATTTCATACAATCGATTAATTCTACATCTATATCTTTGTAATTATTAATGATACATTCTTGAATTGATTTTGCAGCATTTAGGTGCCCTCCACCATATGATGCATAAAAAATTATAACTTTTTTCATTATTGTTCATTCCTTTTTATTTTTTATTTTTTCTGATTATATCATTATAATTTTATTTTTACTATACTTAAGAATATTTTTATTTCTAATTCTTGTGTTTTAAAATTAATGGCCAGACTAAATTTTGTAGACTAGACTAAAATATTTATATATAAATATATTTTTTTAATACTAATAGGTAAACCTAAAGACTTTTTAAACAAAAAATATTTATATATCAACATTTCGCTCTGCTTACTTTTTTGTTAAAATGAATTGTAACTTTATAAAATTAAAAAAGCATTTAGAATTTGTTTTCTAAATGCTTTTTTAATAATTTTTAATTCTGGCAATTATCAAATTTAAAATAAGTAGTAAAGAAGATAGGATTGGATATTTCGTTCCAATAAATATCTTCATACTTTTGGTTTTTGGCAATGATAATAATATTATCATCTTTGCTAAGTTTTGCATAGAATCGACAACGCTCAGTTTCTATAATATCGATAAGCATATTTGTTATATCACCTGGTTTATAATCAATGTTGAGATAAACCTCAGTGAAATCAGTATGTGATAAATATTTTTTCATTTTTGTTTTATCCTCCTCTATATTCACGTCAATTTCTCTAATTATAGGTTTGCAAAAATATGCATTTAATACAGAGAAAGTTGCCATAAAAATAATAATTGGAAATGCTATACCTCCAATTAATATATTATCCAAAGAATGAAAAGAGTTGTTCAATATTTGGATAATAATAAAAATAATACAAAGTGCAAAACTTACTTTAAAAGCAAGAATATCTGATTCTTCTTGCGTTAAACTACCCTTTTTTGTTATTTGTGCGATTTTTTTAAAAATCCGTTTAATTGCCATAAAATTTCCTCCTTTATAATTTGTTGTTATAAGTTCTCTATGATAAACTCCTAAAAGGAGATTAATAAAATAAATTAGCTATTTGCTAAAAGTTGTATAAATTTTAACATGTTTATGTAAATTTTACAATATAATATTAAGATTTTATATAAAGTTTAATTTCTAATGAATTTATTTTATTGTACCAAATTCTAATCTAAATATATCTAAAATTAAAAATTCTATAGAAAGATTATATAAAAAAGAACAAAAAATTAGAATAAATTTAAAAAATTAGTAAAAAATATATAAAAAGAAAGAACGGGTGATTTTTTGAAAGCAATTATAAAAATTTTATTAATAACAATAATATTATCCACAATTTGTTACTTTATTGTGGATAATATTGATGAAAATTCAAATGAAAGTATAGCAGCATCTTCTAATAGCAAAACATCTGACATTCAATTAATGGCACGAGCAATAAATGGTGAAGCAAGAGGGGAACCTTATGAAGGGCAAGTAGCAGTTGGTGCAGTTATTTTAAACAGAGTTAAAGACTCAAGATTTCCAAACACAATAGCAGGAGTAATATATCAAGCAGGAGCTTTCACGGCAGTTGCAGATGGACAGATAAATGCACCAATTGCAGAAAATTCTACTGTTTATAAAGCGGCTGAAGATGCAATGAATGGATGGGATCCAACGGGTGGATGTGTATATTATTTTAATCCAAATACGGCAACTAATAAATGGATTTGGTCTAGACCACATGTTAAAACTATTGGAAAACATAGATTTTGCAAATAATGATATGAATATTGATAATACATGTGAAATAACCACATTTTGATATACTCTACAAATTTAATCTGATTAGCAACTTTTACGTTGAGTTTAACAGATTAAAATTTTCATGTTGTTTCTTTTGAAAATAAAATCTTAGCCATTTATTTTCACTTTAAGTCTGTGCAACTTAAAGATTCATATTGTTTTCCTATACAATAAAAAATAAATAGGATTTGAATATCAAAAATAAGGAAGGAATGAATTTATTATGAATATTATAAAAGACTGGATAGGAAGGTTAAAAAAAGGGCATATGCTTAGTATTATAGGTATATTTTTACTTATTATAATAATTTTAGGTGTTATTTTGTATAGAAGTAGAAATGAAGCTAAGCAAGTTTCAGAAAATTCATATAATATGGCTTTTTATGAATTAGTAGATTATGTTGGAAATGTAGAAACATATCTTGCTAAATCATTAATCTCAACTACGCCAGAGCATGGTGTAGAAACACTAACTAATTTATGGAGAGAAGCAAATATGGCTCAAACATATTTATCAAGACTTCCTATAGAAACTCAAGAATTAGAAAATACGCAAAAATTTTTAAATCAAGTTAGTGATTATAGTTATTCATTATCTAGAAAAAATATTTATGATGAAAGTTTAACAGAAGAAGATCTAAATAATTTAAAAGAATTGCATACTTATAGTTTAGAGCTAGAAAATACTTTAAATCAATTATCTGAAGATATAAATTCTGGTAGGATGAAATGGGGAGAACTTGCAAATAAAGGGTCACAAGCATTTGCTCAAGAAGTTAGTACAACTGAAGATACAGGTTTTTCAAACTTAGAAGAGAATTTTCATGAATATTCTGGTTTAATTTATGATGGAGCCTTTTCAGAACATTTAACAAGTCAAGAGAAAAAAGGACTTACAGGTGATGATATTGATGAAGAAACAGCAAAACAAAAAGTAGAAGAGTTTTATGAAAAAGATGATATTAAGGAAATAAATAGTTTAGGATTTTCAGAAAATGCAACGATTCCAGCATATAGTTTTATGATAGTTAATAATGAGGATGAAAATATTTCTATAGCTATTTCAAAAAAAGGACGGACATATAATTTATATGAATTATAACAGAGATGTTACAGCAGAGATATTATCAAATGAAGAAGCAGATAATAAGGGAAAAGAATATTTGGAAAAAAGAGGATATACCAATATGAAGGAAACATACTATTTAAAACAAGAAGGAATAATGACAATAAATTATGCATATGTACAAGATGGTGTAGTTATGTATCCGGATTTGATTAAAGTTAAAGTAGCATTAGATAATGGTGATATACTTGGTGTAGAAACAACAGGATATTTGAATAATCACACTGTTAGAGATATTTCAAATATAAAAATAACAAAGGAAGAAGCAAAAAAAACATTAAATTCTCAACTTAATATAGAAAGTGAAGGCATGGCAGTAATTCCTACCGAGTGGCAAACTGAAATTCTTTGTTATGAGTTTAAAGGAAAAGTAGATGATACTGAGTTTTTAGTTTATATTAATGCTGAAAATGGTCGAGAAGAAGATATCCTGGTAATTAAAGATACACCAAATGGAATATTAACAATGTAGCTTGTGAATATAAGAAACGACACATTGCTTTATTAAGCAAATGTGCCGTTTTAAATGTGACAAAATAGAAAGTGAAAAAAATTAAGGTAATATTATAATTTATAGCTATAATTTAATAAAACTTTTTTATTGTATAGGAAACAGTATGAAACTTTAAGTTATGCAGGCTTAAAGTGAAAATAAATCTCTAAGATTTTATTTTCAAAAGAAAAATCGAATTTTATCTTGACCATATTTGGATTTTTCCGTATATAACAAGAAAGGTTACCGATAAAAAGACCCACGTAAGCCATGCTAATGTAGCTTCGATACCTTTCTTATTAATATATTATACAATTATTAATGTCTTTTATAAGTATCTCTTGAAAGTAGAGTAGTACTTACAACTTGTCCATTTTGCTTCAAAATTTTATAAGCTTCAGAATTTGTATAGTTAGCATTTTGGCTTGTAATTCTTGAAGAAATCTCAACTTCATATTCATTATCAGTTTTTAATCCATAAATTTGAAAATTTACAACTCCATTGCTTACTGAGCAAAGTATTTTGATAGGATAGTTTCTATTATTTCTAAATTTAAAATCTATTGAACCATATACAACTGTAGCATCTCTACTTGCAGTTACATATGATGGAACAAATTGATGATTTGATCTTTCAACAATTTCAAGATTTGCATATACTACAGCATTGTATAATGTAGAAGTTACTTGACATATACCGCCACCTAATCCATCTTCTACTTGACCATTTACATATATAGGAGCTTCTTTATATCCTGCTGCTATGGTTCTTTCTCCTACTACAGTATTATATGAAAAAACTTCTCCAGGCATAACAACTGTACCATTTATTTTGTTTGCAGCTAAAATTAAATTAGTTGTTCTATCTTTATCACGTGTGTTATAGTATGTTGGAAAACTTGATAATAAATCAGGAAATGCTTCCTGCCCTATCATATTTGTTGTTACATTTGGGTATAATACTTGAAGAGGAATTACATATTCTTCTTTTTCTTCTTGTAACATTGCTTTTGCTTCATCAACACTTATGGCAAAGTCTAAACCATTTTCACTAGGATAAACTGCATAAGGATCTTGTGTGAAATAAGCATCAGATGGTTGTTTGTATATTTCATTATGTATTGCTTCTATGTCTAGTGGAGTTGGAGATTCTTCTTGCGTTATCATCTCTATTGAAGTATTGTTTACAGCTAGATTTTGTATTAAATTTCTTATGTAATTTGCCATTTCATCTATTTTTATTACATTTCCAGTGCGTCCTTTTGTTAAAATTAAATTACCATCTTCAATATAATAACTACTCTGCTTTACAGTATCAGGCAATTTTGAAGATATATCTGCTAGAGTTGTTTTTAATTGTTCTTCATCCATTGTGAAATTTGGTGTAATGTCAACAGGGTTGAATAAAGTTTTTATCATAGCTAAATCATTTTCCAAAATATTTCCATTTCTTCCTATTTTATAGGCTTCATCTATAGCACTTTCTATATCAAAAGAGATACCCAAACTTTCAGTTGCAATTGATGTTTCATAGTCATTATGAATTAGTTTTAATTCATCTGGAAGTTTTTTGTCTATGATATTATTTACAGTTTGAAGAGCATCTTCTTTACTTTGTTTAGAAACATCTATTCCTAATATAGAAATGCCTGATAACATATTTTTGTTATTTACACTTATTAAAGTTAACAAAATAAATAAAGAAAATATAATTATAAAAATAATTATTAGTGATAATCCAATAATTTCTTTTTTTGAATATTTGGATTTTTCAGAGATAGGATGAAATGTCTTTTGTGATGAAGATTCGTCAATCAATGTTTTTTCTTGATTATGGTTTGTTTTTTCAATAGTAGTATTGTTGCTATTCTTTGATTTTTCAATAGTAATATTGTTGCTGTTTTTTGTATTAGTTTGATTAGTATTAACTTTAGATTGATTATCTTCTTTTTTTGCATTATTAATATTATTTTCTTTTAAATTAGTATTTGTATTATTGTTTTTGCTGTTGTTTTTGTTTGTAATATTTTGGGCATTGTTATTGGCATTTTCAGGTTCCTTTAAAATCTGATTTGCTGGCTTATAATTATTTTTTTGAATATCTATTTTTTCTGTATTTATTGAATTTTTTTTGCTCATAAATCCCACCTAACTTTAAAATCTCTTGTTTAATTATAACATAGTTTATTTAAACTTGTCAGCTATTTTTTGTAAAATTTATTAGTATTTTTTGGTATTTTGTTACAATTTAGTATAGAATAAAAGTAAACCGACCTAAATGTTAATATATAAATAATTTTCATTAAAAACATAGCTTTAGAGCTTTAGGTATATCTACTGGTCTTTAACAAAAAATATTTATATATCAACATTTTGGTTACTTTATAAAATTAGATTTAAATTGTAATGAGGTTTTATTAAATTTCACTCTGATAAAAAAATAAATCATCTGGATATTTATATGAATTTACTATGAAGTGTAATGAGATTTTAATTATAATTGATGTAAGTATGTGATTCATTTTAAAAAGTAGTAAATTTTGTGATTTTTTCAAAAAGTTTCTATTATAAAAAAATAAAAAAAGATAATAATAATATTGTAGAATATTTAAATATTTTATAAAATCAAAGGATAATTATATATCTTTTAGATTAGGAGGATATTAAAATGTCTAGAAATAGTAAACTTATATCTGAAAATTTAAGAGAAGAAATAGCAAAAGAATTAGGAGTATATGAACAAGTAAAAAAAGACGGTGGTTGGGGAAATGTTTCTTCAAAAGATTGTGGAAATATAGTTACAAAAGCAATAGAAATAGCTAATAGATCAGTTCAATAATTACAAAAATATCATTATTAAAAAAGGGATATCTTTTTATTAAAAGATATCCCCTTTTCAATATTAATTATTCATACTATGAGTATATATCTGTTAGTTATTTTAAATATAATTTTATTTTTTATCTTAACTATTTACATTATAAGGATATTTATTAGAGATTTTATCCCATTGAATGTCATCTACATTACCTCCAAAATCTTCTGATATTAATCCTTCATTTAATCTTAAAACATAAACATCAGTATATTTATATACAGAGTCTTCTAAATATGCATCTCCCATATTTCTATAAATAATTTTTCCATTTTTTATAGTAGTCATGTTATATAATTTTGGATTTGAAGTTGCATGTATAATTTTATCTTTACCGTTTATGTCTTTTCCAGCATACATTACTATATGATTTATTCCATCATGTAAATCATCTTGTCCTACAAGAAGATCTCCAGGTTGTAATTCTGTTAAAGAAGCAAGGTCATTAAAACTATATTTTTGATCTTTATAATGTTGTTCATATACATATTTAAAGGTATCTACTTCATTTCTTCCATCTAATGTTTTACTTTTATAGTTGTCTATAAATTGTTGTGTGGTCCAAGGAGTTTGATTTCCGTTATATAGATAGTCAAAAGATAATCCAAAAACATGGTGGTATAAAAATGAGATATATCCAGAACAATCTAATCCAATATAATTTCCAGGTATAAATTTAGTTCCGCCATCAGGATTTGCGTCTTTTCCAGTTGCTCCAAAATATATTAATTGTATAGATTGGTTATTTACAGTGGTAAATTGACTACCATAGTATACAGATTGTAAATTATATGCTTTATATTTTGCACTAATACCATAAGCTAAAATTCCTGATTTTGCACCTTCATTTGAGAAAGTTTTAGCAAAATTTATCAAATTGTCAGATTGTTCTTGAGTAAGTGTTTTTCTTCTTGCTTGGTCAGCATATTGAGCAGCGTTTTTTCCTGCTTCAGAGCCAATTATATTTAAAGCTTCTTGAGTAAATGTGATTTGGTTTTGCATCATGTTTTCACATTTTGATAATGTATCAGTACTTGTAGATATAAGAGTAATCCAATCATTTTCTTCGCATATTCTTGTTTGTTCGTCTATCATTTCTCTGTATTGCTCATATCTATTCTTATATTTGCTTTCAGTTCCTTTATAGATATAAAGATTTCCCATTCTGATCATGAAACATCTTTCAACACCAACATTTTGCATTTCAGTAACTGTATTTTTTAATGCATTTTCATATGTTAGGTTATTATATGTAATTCTTCCAACGTCTGTTTCTCCTTGATACCAAACCATATAGCTATGACGTATTTTATAACCATGTTCAGTTAACCAATTATAAGATTTTTCAAATTTTTCTTTTGCTTCTTCTAATCCATTTTTGTTTGGTTGCCATGTGTTATAAATAGATGAAGTCGAAATAGCGGCAGGAATACCAATTACTGGAACACCGGTGTTATTGTAGTATGCATTCATAAATGCTGTTACCATTGAACCATTGCTGTTTCCAAAAGGTTCGTTAATCTTTTTTAAGCCATATGGATTTTCTGATGAATTGAATACTATTTCATATCCAGCACCATCTATACCTTTTACAGCTTCATCTTTTGTACCTTTTCCTAGCATATTTGTTTCACCCATAAAAATAATTAAATCAAAATATTTTTTTACAGGTTCTACATTTTGTTTTGATTGAATATTATTGGATGTATTTATTAAATTTCTTATTTGAGAACTGTTATAATCATATCTTGTATACCAATTTGTTGAATTTGATGAAGTTGTTGAATTCGTAGCAGTTGTTGAAGAAGCTGAGTTTGTTGTAGACGAATTTGTCGAATTTGTTGAATTCTTTGTAAACCAACTTGTTGGATTTCTTGTAAACAAACTTGTTGAATTTTTCGTAAAAAAACTTGTTAAATTTATTGCTGAAACTGTATTTTCTAATGATAAAGAAATTATTACGAAAATTAATAATATTAATAATATTTTTTGTTTAGAGACCATAATTGTTCCCCCTTTTCTATTATTATACAATTTTTTTGCGTTATTGTAAATAAATTAAGTCAACTTTTTCCAATTTATGTGTTAATATTTATTACTACTCAGCCATATGACTTTTTATTAAATTTACAAAATAATAAATGATTAAAAATTGTTTAAAACTTTTTATATTTGATTTTTATTAATATAATTTTTAAAATGCATTTAGAGCTGAGTAGTAACTAATATTGTAATATTTAAACTTTATTTTGTAGAGTAGTCCAAAAGTTTGATATATAGTATTTTTTCTTAAAGGCCAATAGGTAAATCCCAAAGTTTATTCTTGAAAAAAATACTTATATATCAAACTTTCAGACAGATTACTTCTATGTTATATTAAATATTAACTTAATGACATTGAGGACTAGGCATATTAAAAGAAGTGCGTAAAATCTATTGATAATTTATGTCTTATATAGTAGAATATTGTAAGCAAAAGGGCTTTATAATATTTTTTGAAAAAATTTCGAATTTTGTTTTTCAATTTTTATTATAAAATTTTATACCTTTCTTATAAGGAAAAGGAGTTTGAAAATGAATAATTTAACAATAAAAAATTTAATAGAAGCTTCACAAGGAAAACTAATTATAGGTAATGAAAAAGATGAATGTGTTAATTTTTCAAAAGATACTAGAGAATTAGAAGAAGGAGATACATATGTTGGAATAAAAGGAGAAAACTTTGATGGTAACTTATTATGGGAAAAGGCATTAGAAAATGGTGCAAGAACTATTGTTGTACAAGGTATAAATTTTGAAAATATAAATTTAGAAAAATGGAAAAAGGAAAACAAAAATATTATTTTAGTAGAAGATTCAAGAAAGGCATTACAAGATATTGCAAGATTTAAAAGATGTTTATATGATGATAACTTCCCATTGGTTGCAGTAACTGGAAGTGTTGGTAAAACTAGCACAAAAGATATGATTGCAAATGTTTTAGGGCAAAAGTTTAGAACATTAAAAACAGAAGGAAATCACAATAATGATATAGGCTTACCTTTTACTATACTTAAGTTAAAAGATGAAGAAGTTGCTGTAATTGAAATGGGCATGAACCATTTTGGTGAAATTAGACTTCTTACAAATATTGCAAAGCCTACAATTTCTGTTATCACAAATATAGGAACATCTCATATAGGAAATTTGGGTTCTCGAGAAAATATTTTGAAAGCGAAATTAGAAATTTTAGAAGGAATGAAAAAGCCAAGGATTATTATAAATGAAGATAATGATTTATTAAGAAATTGGCATAAAGAAAATGTTTCTAATATTAATACTTATGGAACGAAAAATGTTTCTAATGTAGATATTCATATCTGTGGAATAGAAAATGTTTCTAATCTAGATATTCATACATGTGGAATAGAAAATGTTTCTAATGTAGATATTCACACATATGGAATAGAAAATGCTTCTGAAGTGATGGCTGAAAATATAGAATTAAAAGAGGTTTGTAGTATATTTGATTGTGTTATTGGAAATGAAAAAATAAAAATAAGAGTTCCAGTAAATGGAATACATTTTGTATATAACGCAATTTGTGCTGCAACTGTAGGAAAATTACTAGGTCTTTCTTGTGAAGAAATAAAAAATGGAATTGAAACATTTTCTTTAACTAAAAGAAGAATGGATATAACAGATCTAAAAAATGGTGTTAAAATAATAAATGATGCATATAATGCGAGTTTTGAATCTATGAAAGCCTCATTAAAAAGCTTATCAGAATATAAAAATAAAAGAAAAATTGCAGTTTTAGGTGATATGTTTGAACTTGGTGATTATGCAGAAGAATTGCATAAAAAAGTCGGTCAGGAAGTTGTTAAAAATAACATAGATATATTAATTTGTTGTGGTGAAAACGCAAAATATATTGTAGAAGAGGCTAAAAATTTAGGTTTTAATAATAATAATGTGCGTTATTTTAATAATAAAGATGAGGTTTTGGAATGCCTTTTATCTAATACAAAAGAGAATGATGTTATTTTATTTAAAGCATCTAATGGGATGAAATTTTTTGATATTGCTAATAAATATATGGCAGAAAAAAATATTTGAGATATAGATACTATTCAAAAATTAAAATATATAAATTTTTGAAAAAAGCAATTACAATTTAGTCAAATATAAAAGTAAGCCGTCTGAAAGATTAATTTGTAATATTTTTGCCAAGAACATATCTATAACCTTTGTGTAGAAGATTTTCGACAAAAAATATTTATATATTAATTTTTCAGATTATTCTATAAAATAAAGTCTGAACTGTAATAAGAATTTATTGATGAATTAAAGAAAATCCATAAAAACTATGGATTTTTTTTCAATTTATGATATAATGTTAATACCAAATTTTTGGGAGGATGTCAAATGATTTTCAAGGATTATTACAAAATATTAGGACTTGATACTAGTAGAGTGTCATTAGATGAAATAAAAGTTGCATATAGAGCAGCTGCAAAAAAATATCATCCAGATGTAAATGTTGGGGATGTTTTAGCAGAAGAAAGAATAAAAGATATAAATGAAGCATATAGAATCTTATCTGTACCAGCGTCTAAAAGAAAATATGATAGAACATGGAATTCACACTTTTATAAAGAACAACGTAATTTAAGAGGAAAAGAATCTTTTTTTGAAATATTCTTAGGTAATATAGATAAATCAAATGAAACTAAAGCAAAACATAAAGAAGCACCTATAAGAGGTGAAAATATAGAAACAAAAATAACAGTTAGTTTATATGATGCATTTTTTGGAGCAGAAAAAAAGATTTCTTTAAAAAATGTTGATGGTAAAATGAAGACTTTTTCAATAGTAGTTCCTAAAGGAATAAGAGAAGGGGAAAAAATTCGATTAATAGGGCAAGGTAAAGAAGGAAAAAATGGTGGTAAAAATGGAGATTTATTAATCGAGATACATATCGAAGAAGACAAAAAATTTAGACTAAAAGGATGTAATCTTTTTACTGACTTACCTCTTACTGTATGGGAAGCAGCTTTAGGTTCAAGAGTTAATGTAAAAACTATTGATGGGGAAACAGCTGTATATATTCCAAGAGGAATTAAAAGTGGAGAATTAATCAGAATTCCTAACAAAGGATATCAAGATGGAAAAGGTGGAAGAGGAGATTTAGTTGCAGAAATTAAAGTAATGGTTCCAGAAGAATTATCAGTAGAAGAAGAAAAAATATTCGAAAAATTAAAAAAAATATCAAAATTTAATCCAAGAACATAATTTACATAAAAAACATGTTGACAAATGCTTGATTTTTAGGTATAATTTAAGATAGTGATGTGACAAAAGACAAGCTATGGATTAAATCATAGAAATGAGGTGTAAAAAAAAATGCAAATGTGGCAAGGAAAACACTTTAGTATTACAGATCCTAAAGATGTTAGAACAGTAATTTACCAAATTAATGAAACAGAAAAGGAATTTTTGAAAGATAGTCCTAAATATA
The DNA here is from genome assembly GCA_944391155.1 of uncultured Clostridia bacterium. GTDB lineage: Bacteria > Bacillota > Clostridia > TANB77 > CAG-508 > CAG-269. Next base: position 2,288 of record CALXSO010000066.1, on the reverse strand, counting down.
CTGTGCAAAGATTGGATTTTACTGAAGAAATGAGAGGAGATGTAACTCGAAAAACTTTTTATGTAGATAATCCATCTGAAAAAGAGGATCAACTTGTAATATTGTCTTTTGGAAAAGATAGAGTTGTTGTAAATACAGCCATATTAAATGGAGATAGGATTTTTATTACAAAAAAGCCACTTCCATTAAAATATAATAGTTTATATTCAGAAGAAGAAATAGAATTAAAAGATTTTAAATATACACCAAACTTAAAAAGACCTATTTGTATAATAGATCCTGAAACTACAGAAGAAGTAAAACCTAAGCTTTATTTTGATGAAAAAACAAATGAAGTTAAAGGAAAATGCAAATTGAAACCATATAAATCTTATTTTGCCTTTGAAATTAGAGACAAAAAAGATGATTAAGGAGGAAGTTTTAAATGGAAAATCCAATGTCAGAGAAAGAGAGCAAAAAGAAATTAGATATAGTGTGTTCTTTAATAAGACCTGTTAGAGAACGCTTATTAAAAGGAGAAAAAGCTGGGGATGCTACAGAAGTAGCTTCATATGGTGATAAAGAAACAGAAAAATTACAAGGACAAATAGTAGATCAATTTATGTCAGCAAATGTATCACTTCATCAATGGGGATATGACGAAAATAACTTACCTACAAGAATTGTAAATGGTAAGAAAATTAGAATTAATGATGATATAATGAAAGATTTAGTTGAAAATAGAAAGAAATTAGAACTAAAACGTGCTAAACTTAATAAAATTGAAAGTAATGATAAGGGACTAGGAGAATAAAATACGAAAGAATGTAGGTGAGAAATATGAACTACAAAATAAAAGGAGCAATTAAAAAAAGTAGAAGAAGTTTTATTATTTGTGCAATACTATGGGTAGTTTTAACCATAGTATTTGTTTCGCCATTAGCATATAGTATATTTATGGGAAATGCAAGTGGAACATTTGATTTAAATACATTTTTTGAAGCATTTATAGAAACTGTTTCTAGTCCATTTGCTAATTTTGGAAAGGTATTTGTAAGTGGAGGAACTAGCACTTTTTTTTCTACTTTTTTTATATTTACAATAGTTTATTTGGTATTTTTCTTTATAGGATTTGCAAAATCAGCACCAAAGAACGAATACACAGATATAGAGCATGGTTCTAGTGATTGGAGTCAACATGGAGAACAATATACCATTTTAAATAAAAATAAAGGAATAATATTAGCAGAAGATAATTATTTACCGGTAGATAAAAGAGGAAATGTCAATGTATTAGTTGTTGGACGGATCAGGTTCTGGTAAATCTGCATCATATTCAAAACCAAATGCATATCAAATGTTAGGATCATATGTATTTACTGATCCTAAAGGTGAATTATATGATGATACAGCAGGATATCTAAAAGCACATGGATATGAAATAAAAGTACTTAATTTAGTAAGACCACAATTTAGTGATGGATATAATCCATTAAAACATATTTCATCAGAAATAGATGTAGACGTTATAGCAAACACAATAATAAGAGGTCAAAAAACTGATGGTGGATCATCTGAACCTTTCTGGGATGATTCAGCAGAAATGTTACTAAAAGCATTAATATATTATTTATTAGCAACAAGACCTGAAGAAGAACAAAACTTAACTAGTTGTGCAGAACTTGTAAGAGCAGCTAACACAAATGGAGGAAGTAACTTACTTACAGAATTAATGAGTCAATTACCATATGACCATCCAGCAAGAACAAATTACAAATCAATTGAAATAGCACCAGAGAAAACATACAGTTCTATTTTAAGTACATTACAATCAAAACTAGGAAAATTTGACTCAAAAGAAATTGCAGAACTTACATCAACTGATACAATTAATTTTGAAGATATAGGAAACAAAAAGACAGCAGTATATGTTATTTCATCAGATACACATACGGCATATGACTTTTTATTAACAATATTCTTCTCACAAATGATACAACAACTATATGATTATGCAGATAAAAATGGTGGATCTTTAAAAATTCCAACATATTTTATACTAGATGAGTTTGCAAATATAGGTAAAATACCAGACTTTGATAAAAAAATATCTACATCAAGAAGTAGAAAAATTTCATTTAGCGTTATATTGCAAAATGTGGATCAATTAGAAGCGGTATATGAAAAATCATATGAGACAATAATGGGTAACTGTGATACTCATCTATTCCTAGGAAGTAACTCATATAAAACATTGGAATATTTCTCTAAACAATTGGGAGAAAAAACAATTGAAAGAGATAGTATAT
>CALXSO010000065.1 GCA_944391155.1 uncultured Clostridia bacterium | reverse complement strand
AATATAGCTAATAGAATACCAAAAAAATTTTAGGAGGTAGAAAAATGTCAAAAAAAGAAGGTTTATTTTATGATGTCCGGAGATTAATCAGCGATTTAGCTGAAAAAATATGGATTGAAGAATATGTTCAATCTATTGTGAATGAAGAATGTAGTTCGATTAGAACTGCAGAGCCTGAAATTGCAAGACTGATAATAAAATGGGCAGATTGCAAAGAACCTATTTTCATGTTTACTTCAATGTGTAGAGCGGCAGGAATCGATGCAAAACCAATTAATTTGGATGATTATTCCGTCGAATTTGATACAGCTGTTTTTACATCTTATGGTCAAGATTATACAATTGAAATAGGATATGGTTTGGAGAAAGATAAGAAGTTAACAGTTAAAAAACCTAAGGAAGAAATAATTGTGAAGAGTAGTAATAATTATGATATTGCATCATTTTCGGCTGAATATACTTGCTTGAAGTCAAGAATATTGTGTATGATGAATTTAGTTAATACTAAAATTACAATATTCAATGAGGATTCTGAAAATGCTGTTTTATCTATAACAGTCCATGGAATAAAAAGTCAGGGAAATTTTATGGAAGTGTATCATAAAATTAAAAATTCCTTAGAATCACAGATACAGAATATATTAGTTGGAAATGTTAATATTTCTAATATTATTGGAATCTGTGAGAAAGAATTTAATATTGAAACCATAGAAGTATTTTATGCTGATAAAATACTTAAATATAGGAGGTATAAACTACTTTCTTCATATAGAGATTATAATGGCATTGAATTTTATAACGATGAGGATGAAAATATAATAAAATATAGATGTCCTCTTGAAAATGGTATTGTTGTCGAATACCGTAAAGGAAAATACAATGTCTTTAATATGGATTGTGAAGAAAAGGAAAAACTTTCTTATTTTATTAAGGAAGCAGATAAAGTTATTGACTTTATTATGGCGGAAAATAGAATTTTATAATAATAGAGGTTGCAAAGCTACATTAGCAAGTTTTATGTAGTGACCTTTGCATATAGAGAGTCAGGATAAAGTTGAATTTCCTATATGTAACCAGAAAAAGCTTCTAATTAGAAGCTTTTTTTGGTTAATTATTTAAAAATGAATTATAATAAATATAAAATGTGAATAATAGTGATGGTTTTTATTTTAAGAAACAACTTAAAATTAATTTGCATTTTATGAAATTAAATAAGAAAGAAGGTTTTTTTATGACAGAAAAAGAAAAAGTAAAAAATGGATTATTGTATAATCCAAATAAAGATCAAGAATTAATCACAGAGAGAAATTCTTGTAAAGATAAATGTTATGAATATAATAAAATACAGCCAACCAAATTAAAGGCTCGAGAATTAAAGATTAAAGATATATTAAAAGAAGTTGGTAAAAATTATTTAATAGAGCAACCATTTTTTTGTGATTATGGATATAACATAAAAATAGGTGATAATTTTTATGCAAATCACAATTTGATAATTCTAGATGCAACTGATATTATTATAGGTGATAATGTGTTTATTGGTCCTAACTGTGGGATATATGCAGCAGGACATCCGATTGATTATATAACAAGAAATAAAGGAATAGAGTATGCAAAGCCTATTACAATAGGAAATAATGTTTGGATTGGTGGAAATGTATGTATTTTACCAGGAGTAAAAATAGGTGATAATGTTGTAATAGGGGCTGGAAGTGTTGTAAATAAAGATATCCCTTCAAATTCTGTAGCAGTAGGAAGTCCTTGTATTGTAAAAAAACAATTGAAATAAATATTTTAATAATTTCTTAATAATTCTTAAAGATATTTTTAATATTGCAATGATATTATAATTATATCATTCAATTATATACTTTTTTTGAAAAATATGATATACTATTGTTGTTTATGTAAATGAAAGAAAGGGAGAATATGAATAGAAAAGATAAAATAAAAATTTTTAAGATATTATTGATGGTATTGGTTATATTTATTTTAATAGGTATCACATTATATTTATTTCCTGTGATTAAAAATTTAAGTACAACAGAAGGGCAGATGGATTTTAAAAATAAAGTAAATGAATCGGGTTTTCTTGGCTTACTGACTTTATTCGGACTTCAAATAGCACAAGTATTTTTATTTATATTGCCAGGAGAGCCTTTGGAAATTTTAGCTGGTATGTGTTATGGAGGAATTGGTGGGACAATATTTATTACAGTGTCTGTTTTTATAATATCTACAATTATATTTTTTGTAGTGCGTAAATTAGGGAGAAAATTTGTATATGATTTTTGTAGTGAGGAAAAAGTAAAAAAAATAGAAAATAGTAAATTATTTAAAAATGCTGAAACGATAGAAAGTATAATGTTTATATTATTTATAATACCAGGTACACCGAAAGATTTATTAGTATATATTGCTGGACTATTGCCAATTAAACCATTTAGATTTATAATGATATCAACTTTTGCAAGATTGCCTTCTGTAATTTCTTCAACTTTTGCGGGTTCAAATTTAGTTGTAGGCGATTGGAAAATGAGTTTGATAATTTATGCTATAACTTTTGCAATAGTGGGATTAATAATATTTATTATAAACAAATTTGATAAAAACAAAACAACATCTAAAGTTTTAGAAACATTAAAAAATGATTAAAATGAAAGGAATTTTTTAGGGGATTATATTATGAATGAAATAGCAATATCAAAAACTACTAAAGATAAAATTATTGATTATATTTCATATTTTTTTATATATTCTTTTTTGGGTTGGATTATAGAAACAATATATGCTATTTTAATTAATGGTTTTTTTGTTAAAAGAGGATTTTTATATGGTCCAATTTGTCCAATTTATGGTTTTGGGGCAGTTATATTAATTATGAGTACTAAAAGATTATATGGAAAACCGTTTATGAAATTTTTAATCTCCACAGTAGCTTTTACATTATTTGAATACTTAGTATCTTTGGTATTGGAAATGTTATTTGGATTAAGATGGTGGGATTACTCAAATGATTTTTTAAATATCCAAGGAAGAGTAAGTTTGTTATATTCAATTTTTTGGGGGTTAATTGGTTTGTTTTTACTAGAAAATTTGCATCCACGTGTGCAAAATTTAATACAAAAAATGAATGCAAAAATTTCAAAAAATGCACAAGGGGTATTAGTAGGAATGTTTATTGTTATACTAATTGTTGATACAGTTTTTTCAAGCATTAGATATTTAATGTAAATTTTGTTATAATTAGTGATTTAAAATTTTAAAGCTTATAAGTTACTTGAAATTAAATTAAACTAGAAGAAAAACTAAGTAAATATAAATAATATAATTTATTGTTTCTGCAAAAAGTGAAAATAAAATTTAAATCTTTTATTTTCACTTTTTTTAATTTAAAGTTTCTTATATTTTATAAGAAAAATGTAAGTAATAGATATATGAAATCTAATGATTAGTTAAAGTAGAATAGGACTTATTTGTTGTCCTTTTAATGCATATTCCAATGTTTTTTCAATATAATCAGCATCAAAAACTATTGATCTAGGTTTGGTTATTGGGTTATCTTGTTTAAAAGGAACAAAATAATAATTTTTTCGGTTTAGTAACTTTCCTATATTTTCTGCATTACCACTTAAGCCATTATTTGTTGAAGGAGCAATTACAAGTGGTCTGTTATTCCTTAAATGTGATTTTGCAGCCATTGTAGCAGGTGTATCTATTATATCGCAAGCAAGTTTTGACATTGTGTTACCTGAACAAGGGGCTATTATCATAATATCAGTTAAATTTTTTGGACCTATTGGTTCTGCCCCTTGAATGGTATGAATAATTTTATTACCTGTTATTTTTTCTATTTCAATAATAAAATCTTCAGCTTTTCCAAATTTTGTGTCCAAATTATATGCATTGTATGACATAATTGGTAAAATTTTTGCTTTTTTTTCTTTTAATGTTTCTATTATAGGAATGACTTTTTTAAAAGTACAAAAAGATCCTGTGAGTACAAATCCTATTTTTATTTCTTCAAAATTCATAAAAGTCCTCCTTTAGATAGTATTTATATATAATATGAATAAAGTCGATTTTTGTCTACATTTAAAATAGATTGTTTAATTTTTATATTGCATAGGAAACAATATAAAACTTTAAATTATTCAGGCTTATAGTGAAAATAAATGTTTAAATTTTTATTTTCAAAAGAAAAATGTCTTTTGCCTTAACCTTATATTTTTTCGTATAACAAGAAAAGGTTACCTATAAAAGGACCTGCGTAAGTCATAATGATGTAACTTGTCTGATTTTTGTATAATATTAAATTTATATCATGAAAAAACAAACTTTTGTTTGAAAATATATTGACAACAAAAAAATGTTCGGTTATAATATGAATACAGAAAACATATTTTTGAAAAAAGGAGGACAAGATGATGAAAAAATTAAGAATAGTAAATAAGAGAAAATTTAAAAAAAGTATATGTTTTATTTTATTAATACTAATGGTAATTTTATTTATAAGTTTATCTTCATATTCTAATACAAAAACAAAATATAAAATTGATTTTATAAGTAAAGGAGATACACTATGGTCAATTGCTGAAAAAGAAATTAAATACAATAAATACTACAAAGGAAAGGATATCAGACAAGCTATTTATGAAATTAAACAATTAAATAATTTATCAAATAATAATTTAGCTGAAGGAACTTCAATAAAAATTCCAACATATTAATAATTTTATAAATTTGATATATACTAAAAATAATATCTTATTTATTAAAATATCAAAAATATGATAAAACAGCTTATTGTATTTAAAATTATTATATGTTAGAATTTATTTATTAAAAATAAAAAAGGAGTAAATGAATATGGAAGAAAAATATAATTGGAATTTGCAAGACATTTTTAAAACAGAAGATGAGTTTAAAAATGCAAAAAATGAAATAGAAGAAAGCTTAAGAAAAATTGAGAAATATAAAGGTATTTTATGTAGCACATCAGAAAATCTTTATAATTGTTATTTAATATATGAAAAGGCATTAGAACTTTTTGATAAAGTATATTCATATGGAATGTTTAAATTTCATTTAGATATGTCAAATCAAGAAGGAATAAAAAAGTTTAAAGAAGTAGAAAGTTTAGCTTCTGAATTTAGTACATCAACAGCATTTATGGTACCAGAAATTACTTATACTGATGAAAATAAAATTAATCAATTTTTTAAGGAAAATTCAAACTTAAAAAAATATGAAAGAGATATTAAGGAAGTATTGAAAAAAAAGAAGCATATATTAACTAAGAAAGAAGAAGAACTTTTGTCAAAATATTCAGAAATATTTTCAGCTCCCGAAAATATTTTTGATATATTAACTAATGCAGAATTTAAATTTGGTAATATTATGAATGAAGATGGAAATTTTGTAGAATTAACAGATGCAACATATACTAATTTTTTAAAGAGTAAAAGTGAAGTTATAAGAAAACAGGCATTTAGAATGATGTATAACAAATATAGTGAAAATATAAACACAATAGCAGAAATGTATTTGACAAATGTAAAAAAAACAGCTATTACATCAAAAGTTAGAAAATATAGTTCTTCTTTAGAAATGGCAACAGAAGAAGATGATGCAAGTATAAAAGTATATGAAGCACTTATGAAGGGTGTTAATAATAGCATAGAAATTAATCATAATTTTATAGATTTAAAAAAGCAATTATTAAATAAACGTTGTTTCTATATGTATGACTTATATGTTAATCCTTTTGAGAAAGGAAAGGATGAAATTTCATTTGAAGATGCAAAAAAAGAAGTTTTAAATGCATTGCAAGTATTAGGAAATGAATATACAAATAAATTACAAGAAGCTTTTGATTCTAGATGGATAGATGCATATGAAAAACCTAATAAAAGAGGAGGAGCATATAGTTCAGGAGTTTATGGAGTACATCCATTTGTTTTAATGAGTTTTACAAATAGTAAAAGAGATGTGAGTACAATAGCACACGAATTGGGACATAGTATTCATTCTTACTATTCAAACAAAGAACAAGGGATTATTGATGCAGGATATACAATAATGGTGGCAGAAGTTGCATCAACAGTAAATGAAATATTGCTTAGTGAATATCAAATAAAAAATGAAAAAAATTCAACAAAAAAAGCAGAAAACATATATGAATTATTAGAAATGATTAGAGCAACATTTTATAGGCAAGCAATGTTTGCAGAATTTGAGAAGATAGTGCACGAAAAAATTGAAAATTCTGAAATATTATCAGCTGAAGATTTAAATAATATATATTATGACTTAAATAAAAAATATTTCGGAGAAAATATAATTATAGAAAGGGAAATTCAATATGAATGGGCTAGAATACCTCATTTTTACAGCGACTTTTATGTCTATAAATATGCAACTGGAATATCTGCTGCAATTTGCATAGCAAGTAAAATATTGAATGGGGAAGAAGGTTTTGTAGAAAAATATATATCTATGCTAAAACAAGGAAAGATGAAAAAGTCAATTGATTTATTAAAAATGGTTGATGTTGATTTAGAATCACCAGAAACATATTATAAGACTGCTGAATTTTATAAAGCTAAAATAACAGATTTAAAAAAATTATTATAAAGAAGTTTGCAAAATTTTCGAAGGGAATAAATGTAAAATGAAGAAAGAAGTATCTCAAGCATTAAATGTAAATAATAATATAATAAATAATGAAGAAAATTTATTAGATGAAAGCCAAAAAAATTCGAAAGAAAATAATTTTGAATCTAAAGAGATAAACAAAAGAAAATATGATAAAAAAGCTGAAAATAATGAAGAACTATTTAGCGATAATGCTCAAGAAATAGTTGATAAAAATTTATCTAAAAAAGAAACTAGTAAATCAAAAAATAAAAGAAAAAAATTCACAGTTATGGGAATAAGTGGTTGGAGAATTCTTGCATATTTTATTATATATAGTGTTTTAGGTTTTGTGATAGAAACTATATATGGCATGATTACGAAGGGAGTTTTGGAAAGTAGACAAAGCTTTTTATATGGTCCTTTTTGCGGGATTTATGGATTAGGTGCAATAATAATGATTATTTTTCTTCATAAGTATCAAACTAAGTATAATGCTTTGTTTATAGGTGGATTTATTGTTGGATCTATAACGGAATACTTAGTAAGTCTTTTTGGAGAAATGTTGCTAGGTGTAAAATGGTGGGATTATTCAGGGATGCCTCTTAATCTTAATGGAAGGATTTGTGTGTATTTTTCAATATTTTGGGGATTTTTAGGGATGTATTTAATTGCATCTTTAAATCCAAAAATAGATAGACTTATTAATTGGGTAAAAAGCAAATTTAAAACATTCAAATCCTTAAAGGCTTTTGTGACTGCTATTACAATTTTATTATTTATAGATTGTATTGCAACAGGATTTGCATTAGAATTCTTTTTAGTGAGAATGATTGTAAAGAATGATATAAATGTTGCTCAAAAGGAATTAGTTCAAGAACAGTATGATAGAATATATGGAAATGAGAAACTTTCAGATTTTATATATACGTTTTGGGGAGATAAAAAGATGATTCGAACATTTCCTAATTTAAAAATTAAAGATGCAGATGGAAATATTATTTATATGGATTCTTTATTAGATATAGAGTCATATTATTTGAAAATTTATGATAAAAATAATTTAAATAATCAAGAAGTAGAAAGTGATATTAAAGGAGAAGTTAATTAATTTTTTGTATAGGAAACAATTGCTTCTTATCTGAACCATATTATAGATTTTTCCTTATATAAACAAGAAAGGTTATATAAAAAGACCTGCGTGAGCCTAACTTATATAGATTTGTTACCTTTCTTATAAAATATTCCCTTCTAGAAATGTTTTTAGATGGGAATATTGATTATGCATGAATGATAGTTTGAATATATATAAACATTTTATTTTTTTATTGTATAGGAAACAATGTGAAACTTTAAGTTATGCAGGCTTAAAGTGAAAATAAATCTCTAAGTTTTTATTTTCAAAAGAAAAATCGGCTTTTCTTTTATCTTGACTTTATGTGGATTTTTCCGTATACAACAAGAAAGGTTACCTATAGCATATATTCAATTATAAATTAGCTAATGGATTTTTTTCAATAGCATCACGTACCTGTTCATTATTGACATGTGTATAAATTTCTGTAGTAGAAATACTTTCATGTCCTAATAGCTC